>JALNZH010000250.1 GCA_023229405.1 Bacteroidota bacterium | reverse complement strand
CACGGTATCCTTCGCGTCGGTTGGCAGGATGATCGTCCTGTCCTTGCTCTTCATCCCTTTCATCTGCAACCGCATCGCCATCGCCCCTTTTTTTGCCGAAAGATCGTCGATATCCGCTCGGATCAGTTCAATCTCCGAGAGTCCGCAGGTAATCATCAGCTTGACGATGGCAAAATCGCGGAAGCCGATCTCATCCCGCCGTTCGATTGCCTGAATCAACAACTGCACTTCCTGAACGGAGATACTCTTTCGCGTATGCTGTTGGTTGGGAGCTCCCCCCTTCACCAATTTTGCAGGATTGGAATTTAGAATTCCCTTTGCCACCAGAAAATCAAAGAACTTACGGACGGAAGAAAGATACATGGTAACGGAAACGGGAGCTAACTTCCGTTTCATCAGCAAAAACTTTTTATACTTTTCGATCTCCTTTGCCGAACACTCCAGTTCCGGTTCCAAACGGACCCAGCGCATGAATTCCCTGAGCGTCCGTTCATAGGTTCCGCGCGTTTCAGGATTCCGCCGCTGTAGGTCGTTCACGTAATCGGAATGCAGTACGAGAAGCCGTTGCAGAGAGATTGTTTGTGGCTGATAATTTTTCATCGTCCGTTATGGAAAATAATTAAAATGACTGTTATAAGCAACGCGTGAGCACTTGACATCCACCGATCATTTCACTACGTTTTTGAAGGGGAAAAATACTTTTTTACACCATGTGAACCACATTGGCACCATTTCGTAACGGGGATAGACCATTATGCGTCGCCGCCTATACACTGTTCTTCAATTATTTCTGTGCTGTACTCTTTTTGTGATCAAAGCACATTCTCAAAACCAAGTCCTCCTCTCTCCAAAATCGGACGTGTTCATGCAGGGATTTTATTGGAATTCCACCCCAGGTGGTATCTGGTATGATTCTTTGGCTTCGCTTGCGCCTACACTCGCTTCCGCGGGTATAGGCGCTATCTGGTTTCCTTCTCCAGCAAAAGGTGCGGGAGGAGAATTTTCCATGGGATACGATCCATACGATCATTATGACTTTGGACAATATTTTCAGAAAGGAAGCAAAGAAACCCGCTTCGGAAGTAAACAGGAATTGATCAATGCGATCTCTACCTTCCATACTGTGGGAATTGAAGTGTATGCAGACGCGGTGATGCGCCACATGATGGGAGGCGAAATAAAAGCTCCCTACCAGTGTATTCCGCTGAATAATGGGAACAAAATTGTGGCGGATTCTGCATACCTCATCTTCAGTTATCCAAACGGATCGGGGCGCTTTCAAAAATCGCCGGCGGAATTTTATCCCAACTCGGAACACTGTTTTGTTGATCCGCGATTTGTAGAGACCGACCCCCTGTTCCGTTTCGGCGAATGGCTGGATCATAACAAACAGAGTGTTAAGGACAGTCTGATTGCGTGGGGTAAATATCTCCGGAACGAATTAAAATTTGACGGTTTCCGGTTAGATGCGGTGAAGCCGATCGATCCGGTTTTTATAGCGGCTTTTTTAAATGGAGCGAACAACGGCGGATATGCCGTAGCAGAATTGTGGAGTAGCACCACCGATATCGGAAACTGGTTGAATATTGCCAAGAACCAGAACGGCGCAACAGTGGCGATGTTCGACTTCCCCCTGCGCTACACGTTAAAAGAAATGTGTAATAACACCAGCGGCGGATTTGATATGCGGAATCTGGATAATGCCGGACTTGGAGGAACCGGAATTTCGGGATTTGATTATTCCACATTTGTGGAAAACCACGATTTTGATCGGACAGGATATGATGGTACCACAGACAACGGACACGATCCGGTGTTGACAGATAAACATCTTGCGTATGCATATATCCTTTTTTCCGAAGGACGTCCCTGTATTTTCTTTAAAGATTATTTCACATACGGTTATGCCGGAGCAATCGATACACTCATCTGGATCAGGCAACACTTTTTGTCCGGAGGAACAACAAAACGAAACGAATTAAATCCATTTTACGTTGGCGGAACCGGAACACAAGATGCGCTTGCCGCAGATCTTTATGTTGCCCGGCGCAACGGTGGCAACGGAAAACCCGCTACATATATCGTCATCAACGATCATCCCACCGAATGGCGCGGTGTGTGGGTGAATACCAATTATCCGAACACGAAATTTAAAGATTATACGCATCACGACATCGCCAATAATATTAAGCCGGCACAAGCGGACGGACGCATTGATCTCTGGGCACCACCGCGTAGTTATGTTATTTACGTTCCCGACACCTCGCAGATACTGAACCATCCACCTGTTCTGAATAGGATCCCTGATGTAACAGCATTTACGAATGCTCAATTACTCGTTTCTTCCACGGCCAATGATGCAAATGGACAGCAATTAACTTACACGCTGACGGGAAATCCGTCATGGATGAATGTTACCTCAGAAGGTGTCATCACCGGACTTCCCACATTCGACGATACCGGACAATCTGTTGTTATTTTAAAAGTTTCCGATCCCTTACAACAGTTCGATACCGATACGTTCACTGTTGATGTTCATCTAAATCGCGATCCCGTTCTTTCTGTACTTTCCGACACGATTGCAACCACAACAAAAAGATTTGAACGGTCCGGAACTGCAATCGACATCGATGGAGATACACTTACCTTTTCACTCTTGGCCCATCCGTCCTGGCTCTCCGTCGGAATTCGCTCCGGCATCATGAGCGGAACTCCCGCGGTTGCAGACACAAGCATCTCAATTATTTCATTATTCGTTCACGACGGTAAAGGTGGAACCGATACGCTTTCGTTCACACTACATGTCCAATCCGCAATGGATTCAATCATCGCAACGTATCGGAAACCGATGATCGACGGTACAATCAATATTTCTCTAACAGACTGGGATCTGGATTGGCTCGTCGCTGCGGACAGTGATACGGACAGTTACTGGTGGGACCGAAAAACCGGTATTGTCAATAATGAACTGTACGGATTGTATGTAACGTGGGATTCCGATTCACTTTATCTCGGACTCGATTATTACATCAACGATATTAGTAATACTGCCATGTTGTATGTTGATGCGGTAAAGGATAGCGGCCGGACGAATTTTAATTCCACTGCCGGATGGATCGGAGATTTTCCGAAAAATAATCGTTTCCGTTCGACCGACGGCGTCGATCTTTTTGTCGCTTCCTATAATAAAGAAAAGCCAAGCACCTTTCTCGTCTCTGGAACTCAAAGCATCAACATTTCCAAAATGACAAATGGAGTACGCGGGGCAAACAATCGTGGGTTGGAAGTGGCTCTCTCGTTCAACGAGATTTATGGTTTCGGTGCCGGACTTGTTCAAAAGCATGCTACGCTTAAACTAGTTGCGCTTGCGTCGGGTGGCTTTGATTACGGATCCGGCGATGCAATGCCCGACAATCCGGATGTGAACGGTGATGCGGGACCGGACAGTCTCATCAATCTCGCTACTATAACAATTGACAAAAATGGCGACGGGATTCCAGATCCGACAATATTCATTACCGAAGTGACAAAAGAATTCTCCGTCAAAGCAATTCCTTCCCTGTTTTCGTTAGAACAAAACTATCCCAATCCGTTCAATCCCTCCACCACGATTTCATTTTCTCTCCCCTCTAATCCCCCTTTGCAAAGGGGGAAAGTCGGCGAAGCCGACAGGGGGATTCCGGTTTTGCTTACCATCTACGACCTCCTCGGCCGCCGTATCGCAACGTTGGTGAACGATCAACTAAAATCTGGAACCTTTTCCGTTCAGTGGAATGCTGCCGGTTTCACCAGTGGTATCTATTTATATACTCTCAAATCTGGCGACTTTACATCAACTAAAAAACTTCTTTTGCTTAAGTAAGCCACCACCGCCGCTACAAACATCGGCAGTCTTTAAGACTTCCAATGTTTAACCATCGCCATAATGTAAGCGCTTTTTATTGGTTATTTTTCACTTGACTATAGAAAGACAAACCGGTAACATAACGAAAATACGCTGATTAATAATTCAACAATATAAGGGGTGATGTATGAAAAAAATGATACTTCTTTTGGCATTTTTAACTTTAAATCTTTTTGCAGGCAGTGGTATTTTTCAATCGTATGTAATCTATAACATAGGGGCTGGAAACGTTTATCGGGCTGGTGGTGCAAATGCCGATGCCGCAACAGGATTTAATGGAATTAGTTTAGGAACTTTTGGAACTTCTAGCACACTGATTATCAATGGTGGTGAAAATAAAACTTTTAAGAACAGTGGTTCAGATGTAACTGGGGCAAAATTAAATTATCGAATTTATAAAAATGGGGATACCCCTCCGACATTTACAGAATTAAATCTTCCTTATGATTCCGATTTAGTAAACCCTGGCGATCAAAAGTGGGATGAAACCGCTGCTAATATAAATGCTTTATCGTCAGTCAACTCTTCGGGTACATGGAAAATTGAGGTTTATTGGAGAGTAACATCCAGCGATGGTGATCATTTTGACAATAATAGCGGCAGTAATTTTATTGCAACTTTTATAGCCGATGAAACTCTCCCCGTCGAACTCACTTCCTTTACGGCATTTGTTAAAGGAAATTCAATCGAACTCGCCTGGCAAACCGCTACCGAAGTAAACAATCACGGATTCGAAATCGAACGGAGACAATCCGGTGCAACTGACTGGAACAAGATCGGATTCAAACAAGGTCAAGGAACGTCGAACACGAAGATTGATTATTTGTTCGTAGATAATTCGGCAATGGCCGGAAAATATTCGTACCGCCTGAAACAGATTGATCGGAACGGAAAGTTCGAATACAGCAAAACAGTCGAAGCAACTTCGGCGCTTTCTCCTTCCTCTGTCGAATTGAGCAGCAACTTCCCGAATCCGTTCAATCCATCAACCTCCATTTCCTTCACACTCGGCGCGACTGGTAAAGCATCATTGAAAGTGTATGATGTTCTCGGAAAAGAAGTCGCCATCGTAACGGAAGGAATCTACAACGTAGGAGAATTGAACACATTTAATTTCAATGCGGATGGCCTGACAAGCGGCGTCTATTACTATCGTTTGATGAGCGATGCCAAAGTGGAAACCCGCAAAATGATCTTGATGAAATAAGTTCAAACCATTTGAAGGTTGAATTTATTTCACTGAGTTACCTTCGAATGGTTGTTAGAGTTTTTTAAGCCGTCTCTCTAGACGGCTTTTTTTTCTTAGAACTTGAAAGCACTTCCATGAAATTCTCTTCGTGTCTCCGCGCCTCAATGTGCATCCTGTTTTCTCCATTATTTTCACAGCAGGACAAGGTAACTTCCAATCCTCCTATTTACATTGCATTCCTGTGGCACATGCATCAGCCGATCTATTTTCCATACGAATCAGTCGTGCAGACTGATGCGAACGCACGCTATGGTTATTCTGTGACAGATATTCATAATCAGCGCACCGGACCGTATACTTCATGGCCGAAGAATGCCATTGCAAAAGGATTGGACCTGTCGAATTTTGGCGCACAGGTCAGTTTCTCCGGATCTCTCATTGAGAATCTGAATTCACTCGAAGCGAACGGCAACGGAAATTTCGCGAACTGGAAATCGAATTGGACCTCCGCACTCGCATGGAAAACTTCGCTGAATAATCCCAGACTCGATCTCGTCGGCTTCGGGTACCATCACCCGC
>JALNZH010000249.1 GCA_023229405.1 Bacteroidota bacterium | reverse complement strand
TTACAAAGAATCGTTTGGCAAGTCTAAACGATTCTTTTTTTTTGCGAAGTAATGTAAAAGATTTATTTTGTTGTTCGCTACCATGGTTTCTCGTAATCTAACATCAGTTCATAACTGATGTTATGCAAAAAGGTAAAAATGGTTCGACGCGGCGCAGAAACAGCGGTCATCCTGAGCAAATCCTTTGCTGTTTGTTCCGAAGGAATCCCTGCGGGAAAGGATGCGTCTCCCGATAGGGATGCCTTCGGCAGAAGGATGATGTAACTATCTTAGCCTGCGCCTTGCTCACCATGACCGTTTTTTTTGTTTTGCGTAACGTGAGTTCAAAATATAAAATACTACTGATCTGAAACATCTGAAAAATAGAATGTCCTTTGTCATTCTGACGCTGAGCACATTCGCTTCGCTAGTATAAACTTCGCGAAGAATCTTGTTCTTCCATTTGAGTGGAAAAACGAGATTCCCCGCCTAACCGCCGGCGGGCAGGCTCGTTACTCCGTTCCCCAGAATGACATTGCTATGAGATTTTTCAGATGTCTCTATTTATTTTGTTGTTCCCTAATGTAGTTTCTCGTAAATTAACCAATAAAACTGCATTCGTAGCTCAACTTCCATCCTGACCGGACTTACCAAGCAAAGTGCAGGTAAGTCAGAAGTCGGGATGCGAATCCTGAGGTCACAAAGCAATCGAAGGATCTAAATAAGAAATACCATTATTTGCACTCGTAGCTCAACTGGATAGAGCGTTGGCCTCCGAAGCCAAAGGTTTCGGGTTCGACTCCCGACGAGTGTACAAAAGATCCCGCCTTACGGCGGGATCTTCGGTTTTTAAACAACATTGTGAGGGTAATGCAAAAAGTAGAAAATATGTAATTTGTCATAGCTGTCCAAAATAAAACCCTTCTTGACAAAAATTTATCGGAACGAGTGGATTTATGGGAGATACAGAGGGGGGTCTGAAATCATGAAGGGACTTTTGATGGCGTTTTTTGCCATCTACAGGCAAGTGCGAACGGGATTCATCGCGCGCGTTAAATTTCGTACGGAGTTTTTTTTCTTTTTTTCTTGTGTTGCCTTGATATGGTCAATTCGTAAACGGCATTCCTTTGGAACTCCGTCAAGAAAAGAAGAGAATATGTGTTTTCCAATTTTTGGTAATTATTTTGGACAAGTATGATAGACCAATTATTTTTACAGTTAGCACTTCCTCTAAAATATTATCAAGACAATTTTGTCTTGTATTGAAGTAATATTGTGCGCGCCGTTATATTTATCCTGATGGAAAATTAGTATTTTCCTTAGAATTAAAAAATTTACGTCATCATTACATCGTATGAATGAATAGTTTTGTCCATCGGTTCTTCGTTTTCCTGCTTCTTTCCATCGGTTTACTTTCGATCATTGTTATCATGGCACGCAATGCTGAGTATTATATGTTGCCGGATGAAGAAAGGCCATTCCATCCACGATATGATCAGTTAAAACCGAGCGGTAATGAAAGTCATGGGTATGGCATTATCGGGTCCGCCATGATTATCATCGGAGTCGTTACCTATTCTTCTCGAAAACGGATCCGTGCTTTTAACCAAATCGGGAAGATTAAATATTTCCTGGAGTTCCACATATTCCTCTGCCTCTTCGGACCGTTGTTGATTATGTATCACACCACGTTCAAATTCGGAGGAATCGTCGCCGTCAGTTTTTGGAGTATGGCAGCTGTCGCAATGAGTGGCATCGTGGGAAGATATCTTTACGTGCAAATACCCAAAGGCATTCAAGGGAATGAACTGGATATTAAGGAATTAGAACTCTCCAATGACGAACTGAAACGACAATTGATGGAGCAATTCGGATTAGATGAGATCGATATAAAAAAAATCGATGCACTCGCAGCTTCGCAGAGCCAACAGTCCGATTCGCTGATCTCACTGCTGCTCTTTTTCATCATTGGTGACATCACCGTCCGTCACCGGGTGAAAAAAATTATCCATCATTTACATGGACACGAAGTGGATCCGTCAATGGCTGCCAAAGTGGTGGCTGTTGCGGGAGAGAGAATCAAGCTGCTGCGCAGAATTCAATTTTTAGAGAAACTGAAATATTATTTTCATTATTGGCACGTAATCCATTTGCCGTTTTCCATGATCATGTTTATTATTTTATTTGTTCATGTCGGCGTTGCCATTGCCTTTGGATATACGTGGGTGTTTTGAGTTATGACAAAAAAACAAACAATTCAATTTGGTGTTGCGGCAACAGCGGTCATCGTCGTCCTGGCGGTGATTATATTCCGTAATTCTCCTCGATTTACCGAAGCAGTTCCGCAGGTATCGGTTCCGGGAAAACCTCCAGTATTGGAATTGCCGTCCAAATCCAACGTGACCTCCTCATTCACGGAGCGAGTTGTACAACTGCGGAAATCTTCTGAATCAAACCCGAAGAATGCAGCGCATCTAATTTCCTTAGCACAGTTGCTGATGGATGGTCATCAGAACAAGGAAGCCATCGTCTATTTTAAAAAAGCGGTGCTTCTGCAACCGAAGAACGATTCGCTGTTGTTGGATTTGTCTGTCTGTTATTTTAATGATAAGGATTACGGAAATGCATTGCGAACGACGGAAAAAATACTCAGTCTGAACCGATACCATACGCGCGCATTATACAATAAGGGTGCAATTCTGGCAACGCAAGAAAGGAAAGTGGAGGCGATTGCGGTGTGGAAGATGCTGATACAACACGATCCACTAAGTGAAGAAGCAAAAACTGTTCGAGGCAATATTTCGCGGCTGGAGATGAAATAAATGTTTCGATTGTTCCACGTACTGTTTCTGATGCTGACGTTCGCGAATTTCTGTCTTACGCAAATATCACCCGGCGATCTTTCCGAACCGCATAAGAACCTGGAAGGGATGGGAAATTGTACGCAATGTCATACCATGGGGAAGGCGATATCGAATGACAATTGCCTGCATTGCCATACTGAGATCAACACGCGGATAGGAAATAAAAAAGGGTATCATGCATCGTTACGTTCGAAGGAATGCATTGAATGTCACAAGGAACACCACGGCAGAAATTTTACTCTAATCCGCTTCGAGAAGACGTCGTTCGATCATACACTGACTGGATTCACGTTGGAAGGGAAACATACTTCAGTACAATGTGAAAAATGTCATACCAAAGCGAAGATTAGCGCTGCGGATATACGGGTGTTTTCTGATGCGCGAAAGGCAACCACCTTTTTGGGGCTCGGCACTGCGTGCGTATCGTGCCATAAGGATGAGCATCGCGGTCAATTTAAACAAGAGTGCCTCCAATGCCATACGATGAATGGCTGGAAACCTGCATCGAAATTTTCGCACGATAATGCACAATTTAAATTAGTCGGTGCACATGCCACCGTGCAATGCGCGAAATGTCACAAAAAGACTCTGGCGAACAAGACGGTGACACAGTTCATTCATTTGGAATTTGAATCGTGCCGTTCGTGTCATACCGATCCGCACAAAGGCAAGTTTAAACAGGAATGTTCGCAATGTCATACTGTAGAATCATGGCATCAATTGAAATCGGCATCATTCGATCATAACACAACACAATTTCCGTTACTTGGAAAACACACTGTGATGAAATGCGAACAATGTCATCCCAAAGACTCGAAGATGAAGAATCCGAGCGGTGATCTGGGATTCCACATTGTTCGTTTCAAGAATTGTAAGAATTGCCATTCCGATGCCCATGCACGGCAATTTGACAGCAGAAAGGACAGAGGAGAATGTACTGCGTGTCATACTGAACAGGGATTTGGTATTTCCAAGTACACGATTGTCGATCATAATAATTCTAGATTCTCATTGCAAGGATCGCATCGGGCTGTTCCATGCGTAAAATGTCATCTGGATGGCAAAGTGACTGCAAAGAGCACCAGACAATTTCACTGGAATGAGAATATTGTATGTACCACGTGCCATATTGATATCCACAAAGGACAGTTTACAGAGAGGATGACAAACGGATGTGAAACATGTCATTCTACTAATGCGTGGGATGAGGTCATGTTTTTGCATGAAAAAACAAATTTCCCGCTGCGGGGAAAACATGCCGATATAAAATGCATACGATGTCACCCATCGGTCGACGGCGTACAAAAATTTAAAGGAGTACCGCTGAAGTGTAATCAATGTCATGAAGATCAGCATGCCGGACAGTTTGATGCGGGGAAAGGAACGCATTGTGAACAATGTCATATCGAAAAGAATTGGAAAGCGGTATTGTTCGATCATGATTCCCAATCCCGGTTTTCGTTAACAGGAAAACATCAATCCGTGAAATGCGAGAAGTGTCATAAAGAAACAGTACTCAATAATAAAAAAACGATTAAATATAAACCGTTGGAGGCGGCATGTGTAGATTGTCATCCGGCTCAATAGTATCGCGGATATTCATTTTGGGGATGATATGCATTTCTTTTCAGGTCGTTCGTGCACAGGGGTCACCGCATGGACCGTTAAAACTGGCCTGCACTGAATGCCACACAACGGCGTCCTGGAAGGAACTCGCCGTTCCGATGAAATTCAACCATGCAACAACAGGATTTTCGTTGCAAGGAGGGCACACAAATGTTCAGTGTCTTCAGTGTCATTCGTCAAAACGTTTCGCCGGAACTTCCACCGATTGTTTCTCTTGCCATCAAAAAGATTTTTCCAAGGCGATGGCTCCTAACCACCAAGTTGGTCTTCTCTCGCACGACTGTCTGACGTGTCATACCGTCAATAGTTGGCGCCCTTCAATATTTGAACATGCAAAAACAGATTTTCAATTGATAGGTGCGCATGCCTCCGTGGAATGCTCTTCGTGTCACACCAATAATCGATTTAACGGATTGCCGAATGATTGTTTCTACTGTCATCAAAAAGATTTCACTTCTGCGAAAAATCCCGATCACAATATTGCTCAATTATCACGCGATTGTCTTTCCTGTCATTCCATGAACACATGGCTACCGTCCAAGTTCGATCATAATAAGACGAATTTCCCATTAACCGGTAAGCATATTGCAGGGGAGTGTTCATCCTGTCATACGAATGGACAATTTAAAGGCGTTGCTCAGGATTGTTACAGTTGTCATCTGAAGGATTTTACCGATGCGGTAGAACCGAATCATACAAAAGGGCAATTGTCTCATGCTTGTCTGGAGTGCCATTCAACGGCAGTATGGAAGCCTTCAACATTCAGTCACGGCAAAACGAATTTCCCATTGATTGGTGCACACATCAATGTCGATTGCGAAAAATGTCACGGGAATAGCCAATATAAGAATCTACCGGGTGATTGTTTCTCATGTCATAGCGCAGCTTTTAACAAAACTGTTGTCCCAAACCATCAAACCGGTCAATTCTCTCATGAGTGTTTGACATGCCATACAAATATTTCTTGGAAGCCGTCAACCTTCGATCATGCAAAAACAAACTTCCCGTTAAAGGGTGCTCATACTTCAGTTGATTGTGCATCGTGTCATACAAAAGGGCAGTATAAAGGACTCCCTTCAGATTGTTATAATTGCCATCAACCGGATTTTACTGCGACAACAACTCCGAACCATGTTATCGCACAGTTCTCACATGATTGTATGACCTGTCACTCCAATATTGCGTGGAAGCCAGCCACCTTCAATCATAACACAACAGCATTCCCGTTGACGGGAGCACAT
>JALNZH010000248.1 GCA_023229405.1 Bacteroidota bacterium | reverse complement strand
AAATCTCAAACATGTAGGCCTGACGCTCGATGAAATTAAAGATGTTATCGGATTATACTTCACGCTCAAAAAACCGCTTGAAGCAAAAGAAAAAATGTTAGCATATCTGGACATTCATTTACTTGAAATCAACACGAAGATTAAGTTGCTGCAGAAAGCACGATCCGAACTGCAGAACCAAATACTGCTGACGCAACAAAGATTATCTCAATTAGGAGTGAAAGGGCAAAAAAACAGTGGATCTAAAAACTAAAGATGTTGCTGAATTTTTGGTGAAGTCTGAAAAAGAAATTTTACAACTGGTAAAAACAAAAGAAATACCTCATCAGATTATTCAGGACAGGATCGTTTTTAACAAGGATAAAGTTATTGAGTGGGCGCTGGGAAGGAATATTCCTCTGAACATTTCTGGCAGTGCGCATTTTACGGAATATCAAATTAAAAGCTTGCTCCCGCTGCTCGACGAACAATCCATTTTCTACAACTGCAATTTTACCGAATCACAGTACATCGAACAAATGACGAACCTGGCACTATTCGATGCATCGGTGGATAAAGACGTTGTGATTCAACTGTTAAAGAGCCGTGAGCAATTAATGTCCACCGCTATCGGCAACGGCATCAGTCTGCCACATCCCAGAATTCCTTTGGTCATCGGCCGGGATAAACCGCTGGTCCATTTTTTCTTCCCAAAAAATCCTCTCGCGCTCAATTCATTAGACGGGAAAACCGTTCATACGCTCATCCTGATTATTTCGCAGACAATTAAACAACATCTGAGTCTGTTGGCACATGTGACCTTTCTCCTTTCCAAAAAGGAAATTCAAAAAGCGTTAGAGTCACGTATTCCGTATGCCGAACTTATTTCCCTTATAGCATCGTTTGAGGAACAGCGAAAAAAATGATCGAGTTTTTTCTTATTGATGTTTTTATCCTTCTTTTTTCGCTTGCTGCACTTGCGGTATTCAAAAGTCACTACATCCTGAACCGCCTGACGCACGGCTCCATTATCGCTGCGATGACCGCCGGACTTGTGTTTACCGTTCAGGCGTATGTGAACGCTATTCCGCTCGATGTCGCATTGTTTCATCATCCCGGGTTAGGAGCTATTTCACTTCACGTTGATACGCTCTCTCTGTTTTTTCTCGGTCTCATACAAATCGGTGGCATTATTGTTTCGGTGAACGGTATCGGAACTCTTTCGATGTATGAAAACCTGCGTCCGATCAAGCCAACACTCATTGCCACCGTGCTGTTATTTTTTTCCATGCAGCTTGTGGTTGTCGCCTATCATGCATTTCTATTCCTTGTCGCATGGGAAATGATGGCGCTTGCTGGATATCTTGGAATTATTCTTGAACGGGAAAAGGAAGAGGTGCAAAAAGGAAGTCTCGTCTTTTTTGTTGCCACACACGTCGGCACACTTTTTCTCTATATCATGTTTTTGTTACTACACTGGCAGACGCAAAGCTGGGAATTTTCGAAGTTTACACTTCAATCTAATCTTCCATCGTTGATCTCAACAGTATTTTGGACCGGCTTTATCGGATTTGGAATGAAAGCGGGTTTTATGCCGTTCCATTTTTGGAAACCGGAAACCTATCCGGTTGCGCCGACACATCTTTCCGCCGCATTATCTGCCATCATGCCCAAAACGGGAATTTACGGACTCATCCGTGTTATCACATGGATTCATCCGGTGGATTATTTTATCCCCTCAGCATTGTTGGCAATTTCCAGCGGTACGGCGATTATGGGAATTTGGAATGCTCTAACACAAAAAGATTTTAAACGGATGCTTGCGTATTCTTCCGTCGAAAATATCGGAATAATCGGCATGGCACTTTCCATTACGATGTTCGGGATTATGTACCAACAACCGCTTGTCACTTTTTTAGGATTGGCAGGGACATTATTTCAGACGGCAAATCATTTTGTGTTTAAGTCGCTATTGTTTTTGAGTGCAGGAACAATCCAACACCATTTTCAACACCGTAATATCGAACGGATGGGCGGTCTGTTGAAATCAGCACCTATCTTCGGCGGCATCGTGTTGATTGGTTCGCTGGCCATATCGGGATTGCCACCGTTAAACGGATTCGCTTCCGAGTTTTTAATATTTAGTAGTTTTTTTGAAGCTTCCCATTCGCTCAAAAGTTATTTTCCTTTCTTTATGCTGATTGCAGCAGTAGCCCTAGCATTCGTCGGCGGGTTGGCGGTAGTGGCCTTTTCCAAAAATTACTCGATGATCTTTCTCGGCAAAGCAAAAGCAACCGTACCGCAATCTTTTCATATTACAGTATATGAGCACGTTTCTCTGATTTTGCTGACCGCCATGATTGTCGGACTCGGAATTTTTCCTGAAGCGATTATCGGAATCTGCACACAAATTTTTGCCGAACTGTTCCCATCACGGCAGCTGGTTCATTGGGGATCATCAGCTGCGACGATTCGTCATGTCGGCATGGTAGCGATAGCAGTGGTACTGATTGTTTCGCTCTTGATGATATGGAAGAGCAAGCTAGCCACGCTTCATTCTACTCGAGTCAGCGCTCCCTGGGGATGCGGTTATGCGGCACAGACTGTACGGATGCAATATTCCGGAACATCGTTTTCCGATATGATGGTGCATATTGCCGGCAAAGCGTTAACGGCAGAGAAAGAATTTGTGTTACCGGGAAACACCTTCCCTGCCGCCAGCAGCTTTCAAACAAACGTGAAAGATTTTGTTCTGCATAAAATTATTCTTCCCGTGTCGAACACATTACAGTGGGTGACGGAACAATTTAAGTGGCTCCAATCGAGCCAAATACAGATCTACATTTCATTTTCGATTGTTGTGCTCGTATTTTATTTGTATCTCGCTTTTTATTTTTAGTTTGTACCTTCAGAGAAAATTTCATTGAAGGGATCAGACATTCTTACGCTCGAAAGGTATTCTTGTGGATGGAATGTTTCCGATAGGATGCGGTGTATTGATTGCCGGAGCTATCATCGCTCTGACCGTACGACCACTGTACCGTGCGCTTACGCTATATGTAATAACGCTCGTTGCCGGTCTGTCGTTGAATCTCGCATTTTCATTGATGCAGATTGCAGCACTTCCGTCGGTCACTCAACTATTTCCAATGTTCCCTAGCATCTCACCAATCTTTCGTGTCGACGGACTTGCCCTTTATTTTCTTCTTGTGATCACGACAGCAGCAATTCCGACGGTACTTGCCGCACATACATATCTTCAGCATTATCTTCATAAAGAAGCAGCTGTCCGCGCATTTTTAATTTCCTTTTCGATGATGTTTCTCTCCACACAGCTACTGGTATTATCTAACCATGCCATTGCCTTTCTCGTCTTCTGGGAATTGATGACATTGACAGCATATCTCGGCATGCTGCTGGAGAAAGAAAAAGATGAAGTGCAAAAAGGGAGCTTGATTTATTTTGTCACAACACACATCGCCACATTTTTTCTTTATATCTGTTTCTTCATTTTGCATTCACAATCCGACAGTTGGTTGTTCAGCGATTTTCATCTTACGTCTGAAAGCGGATTACCCTTTTACGCTGTGTGCGCATTCGGTTTTTTGGGATTCAGCATTAAAGCAGGATTTATGCCGTTTCATTTCTGGCTTCCCCTGGCGCATCCAATCGCGCCGACAATACTGAGTGCTTTCCTTTCCGGCGTAATATTGAAAACGGGTATTTATGGCATCTTCCGGATATTGGAATTCTGTTCACCACTTCCGGCGTGGTTTGGATTATTCATAGCAGGCATTGGAGTCTTCAGTGCAATTTTCGGAATTTGGAATGCGCTCGCCCAAAAGGATATAAAACGAATGCTCGCCTACTCGTCCATCGAGAATGTCGGTATTATCGGCATCGGCATTGGTCTCGGCGTGATCGGAGTTTCATATTCCATACAATCGCTCGTCTGGCTCGGATTCGGCGGCGCGTTATTTCACACCTTCAATCATGCCATCTTTAAAAATTTATTATTCCTCGGCTCGGGCGTGATCTATACAAATTATCACACCAGAAATATCGACGACATGGGAGGAATCGTTCACCGTGCACCGTGGTTTGTGGGTCTGTTTCTCATCGGATCTATTGCGATTTGCGGAATACCTCCGCTCAATGGATTTATGTCTGAATTTTTACTCTACAAAGGATTTTTAGAATCGGCTGCAATTCTTGGAAAATATTTTCCCCTCTTTATGCTTTTAATGTCTGTCGGACTGGCATTCGTCGGAGGATTGGCACTGGCAGCGTTCACCAAAATTAATGGAGTTGTGTTTCTTGGAACACAACGTACTCACCACGATACGTTCAATGTTTCACCTACCGAATATAGTGCGCTGGGAATGCTTGCGCTGCTTTGTATTCTCTTCGGTGTGTATCCTCAATCCCTTCTTGGAGTTATTTCGTCGGTGATTGCATTTAATCATTGGGGAATTCAGATTCAGCCATTTGCCATGTTTGCTCAATGGGATGTGATGTCGATGGTCTTTTTGAGTATACTGATTACTATCGTCATTTTGCTGGCGTGGAAAAAACTAAGCATGCAGCACCGTATTTCTCCTGCGTGGGCATGCGGTTATGCGCTGCAAACGCCGAGGATGCAGTATACCGGTACATCGTTCTCCGATGAGATGGTCATCATCGCAGGAACCGTTCTTAATGTAGAAAATGAGATTCGCTTACCAAAACATTCATTTCCTCAGGCAAGTACGTTTCGCACCACAGTCAATGATTTTGTTCTCTACCGGATACTTCTGCCGATCACATTCGCACTGCACTGGACAACCGATCGGTTTAAGTGGTTACAATCCGGAAAACTTCAGGTATACATTACTTTTTCTATTGCAGTGCTGTTATTATATTTACTTTTGGCAATTTTTATTTAATACAAACATGATAATGACTCTTCAACTGATGTTCGCCTTTTTCTCTACTTCATCAATGCGTTCTTTACGACGATAACTGTGGATTTCTTGTTTCTGATAGGATGCTGCATGATGTTTGCCGGAATGGCGATTGCACTATTCGTACGACCGTTGCAGCGCGCATTATTGCTCGGCGTCGGAACGCTGGTGGTCGGAGTATCGCTGAATTTATTATTTTCCGTTTCTCGTATATTATCGCTCCCTGCAATTCAACCGGTGTTTGCACTTCATGCCTCATGGGAAATTTATTTCCGAGCAGACGGACTTGGACTCTACTTCTTACTTGTGATTACGACTGTCGCCATTCCTACCGCAATTTCAACCCATTCGTATCTTCAGCATTACCTTCACAAACAATCGGCTACCAGGGCGTTTCTGGCAACATTTTCGATTTTATTACTTTCAACACAATTGCTAGTACTCGCCGATCATGCTATTGCATTTTTAATCTTTTGGGAGTTGATGACGCTGACGGCATATCTCGGGATGTTATTGGAACGGGAAAAAACGGAAGTTCAAAAAGGAAGTTTTATTTACTTCACGGCGACTCATGCTGCGACATTCTCACTCTATATATTTTTCTTCATCCTATATCAGCATACGGGAAGCTGGAACTTCAGTGATTTCCATTTTACTGTGGAAAACGGACTACCATTTTATGCCGCCTGTTTTTTCGGATTTATCGGATTCGGCATTAAAGCAGGATTTATGCCGTTTCATTTCTGGCTTCCGTGGGCACATCCTATTGCTCCAACAGTGTTAAGCGCGTTCTTTTCCGGTATTCTTA
>JALNZH010000247.1 GCA_023229405.1 Bacteroidota bacterium | reverse complement strand
AAATCATGAAGGGACTTTTGATGGCGTTTTTTGCCATCTACGGGCAAGTGCGAACGGGATTCAGCGCGCGCGTTACATTTCGCAAGGGGTTCTTGTGCTTCTTTTCTTGTGCCGCCACCAAATGGTCAATTCGTGAACGGCATTCCTTTGGAACCCCGTCAAGAAAAGAAGGAATAAGTTTTTCTCTTGTATGATGTATTTTGGACAAGTATGTCTTCAATATATTTTTCATAAGGATTGTAACGCTTTTTATCTTTTTCCATCCGGCCCGATCATTTTGTTGACGGCGAGACAATCAATATGCATTCCGTCAGATCGTCCACACTGATATAGAGATTCCCGCGTGTGTCGGTCTCTACACCGACCGGTCTTCCCCATGCTTTTTTGGACACAGGATCAATCAAAAATCCGCTCACAACGTCCGCAACGGAATTTGCCGTTGTATCCTTATCATCATCAAAATCCAGATAAACAATCTTGAAGCCCGTAGCAACTTTTCGGTTCCACGATCCGCGCAGTGCAACAAATGCACCGTTTCGAAATGACGAAGGGAACGAAGGATTAGAAAAATCGATTCCCATCGGTGCACTGTGCGCTTGAATCAATGCCGCGGGCTGTATCATGGACTTTACTCGCGCGCTGTCCTTCGCCGTTAGTGGCAGCAATTCTTGATACTGACTGTTTACGGAAAAATCCACCCACACGCCTTCTCCATACGCGTAGGGATAACCGTAAAATCCTCCATCTTTTACTACATCAATCCATTCCGGAGGAATATTGTCCCCCTGCCAATCGAATCCGTTATTATTCGCCCAAAGTCGTCCGTTGTGCAGCGTCATGCCGACGGCGTTCCGGCATCCTGTGGCAAACACGCGGCGACCGGTTCCGTCATCATTCCATTCTTCAATAATCGCTCTCTCTTCTTCTCGACAGGCATTGCAGAACGATCCGATAGAGAGATATATTTTCTTTTTGGCGGGATCAAATACAATTGTGCGCGTATCATGTCCCCCACCCCCTTGCTGACCGCCGGTTACCATTGTAATGAACGTCGATTTTTTCTCGTAGATTCCATCTCTATCTGCGTCGACACATTTCGTTACCTTTGTCTCTTCCGCCACATACAGTGCATCGTTGTAAAACTTCAGGTCGTGTGAATTGGAAAACCCTGATGCGACAACAATTGCTGTATCCGCGACACCATCATGGTTCCGGTCCGGCATTGCAATTACCGTCCCGGCATTTTTATCCGCAACATGCAGCACGCTGTCCGCACTCCAGGCAAAAAACCTTGGTTTCACAAGTCTACCGGTATGAAATACATTCACGGAATATCCGGAGAGAACGGACAATGAAAGACGATCTGAAATTTTCCCTTTGAATTTTGATGGAACAAATACTGTCTGCTGAATAAGTCCAAGATCACGAACCGCCGTCATTTTCACCGAAGGAGGCAAGGATTGCGAAGTGCAAGCAGAGAAAAAGATGATTGTGAGAAGCGCACTCAGGTTTAATTGTTTCATCTGATCAGCACCATTTTTTGAGTTTGCGAGAATGAGGGAGTTTGCAATCGATAAAAATACACACCGGAAGCTAGAGAAGGTGCGTCGTCACCAAACCGGACTGAATATGTACCAGCATCCAGTTCACCATCCACTAATGTTGCTATCTCTTGACCTACTGCGTTATAAATTTTTAGCGTTGCCTTTACGCCTTCCCCACTCTCATTTGGTGATGTATGGGGTAAGAGTGAAAAAGTGATTTGTGTTGAAGGATTAAACGGATTAGGAAAGTTCTGCTGCAGTTCAAACTGTTTCAGTCTCTTTTCCAGCCGTCCTTCAATTTGCGTAAGACTTCCGTAAAACGGTTTCATTAATACCGTGTCACAAATTAGTGGATAGTAAACCGAATCTTTAACAATATCGATTAGACTAATTTCAGCACCGTTGATCTTCGCCATTCTATTCACCAACCTGATACCGTGACTGTAATCCACATAAGATTCACCATGTCCGTTGTATGTTGATTGTATCGGCACTCCGTTCAGTTGATGCCAGCCGTAAATCACGACTGGTTTCGGCACGCTTCCTTTGATCCACGAATATATTTTTTTATCGATGATGACATCCTTCTTTGTTCCTCCAATCAATGAACCAAGCGGAAATTGAGCCAACAATGGAGTTCGTAATGCTTTCACCGAATCATTATGCTGTTTAAATCTCGGTACATTAACCATCTGATCGTCCCACGGTATAGGTTGCGGACGCAGTTTCACAGTTGCAGTAGTATAAATCTGATCTACCATTTTTGCGGTCGGCAATGTGCACTGAAGATAGTTGGCCACCTTTTGTGCAAGAATTGGCGTCATCGGCATCAAGAAATAATCCGTGTCGTGTCCCACAGCAAAATAATCTGGTGTGACGAAATATTGAAGTGTATAACTGGTTCCATTAATTATCCGACTGGTGGATACTTTTACCATTGTCCGAAGAAAGTCGGGAACATTGCCCTGAACGATATGCTGAAATAGCGTATCCTCTCTCGCCGTCCGTGATAACGGCGACAGGACCGGATAGATTTGACTTCCGGTCGGTGCGGAAGAATTTCGTACCGGAAGTTGAAGAGTCTGCGCACCCGCAGAAACAGCGATGGCAAATAATAGAACGAACATTCTCATGATGCAAAATAAAGAAGGGCATGCACAATTGCTTGCCCTTCATTGTGTTGAATTTTTTTATACGTTATGGCTTTCTCTGTCCATTCAACATATCAATGGAAAATCTGCCGTTATTGCCACCCAGATTCAGCGATCCGGTTCCGCCGCCGACAGTAATAGTGAATTCACGGTCAACAGAACGTTCTTTATACAATTCGCCCTTCTCAAACGTGATTGTTGCAGTATACCGTCCGCTGAGTGTTCCGCTGATGGAATTGGAAAAATTGGTTCTCCACGAGCTGCTCAGTGAAGGACGATAGTTGAGCGTTCGCACATTCATTGCAGTGATCGTCATGGTGCCAGTATGTGTACGGGTTAATTGACGCGTTCGGATCGTATCGGTGCCGGCACGGACGTAGTTGCTGTCCAGCGTAATCGTCACCGTATCTTTGTGAATGTTGCTGGATGTCCATGCGCCTTTTAGTGTCGTCAGCGCATGCGTCATCCTCGGCCCGCTGAATGTACCGGTGCCGCTGACGATTTGAAATTTAAGCGTTGTGGCAGTGTCACCATTGGTAATGTATTCTTTGCGCACTTCGTTGTTCTTTTGATATTGATATCGGTACTCCCGAGTAATGGTGCGTTGCATCATGCCGTTGCCTCGTGACCGGTTCACAGAAACAAACCACCAACCGGTCAACGAATCATATACCGGTGTTCCAGCGTTGACACGGTCTGCACCATCCATCACCGGTGCAGCTGTTTCCATCGATCCACCGCCACTTG
This sequence comes from Bacteroidota bacterium, assembly GCA_023229405.1. Lineage (GTDB taxonomy): Bacteria > Bacteroidota > Ignavibacteria > UBA10030 > UBA8401 > UBA8401. The sequence continues at coordinate 2,291 of JALNZH010000247.1, read as the reverse complement.
CAATCGTAACATCGGCAAATGTCTCGGTCGCGCCGCCGCTGGCATCACCCATAGCTGCAGATATTGATTCCGCCGCATCTTCAAGTAGAATGCTGTTGTCCGTCGTTGCTTCGGTGCTCTTATCGCAGCCGATCAACGTTAATCCGGCAATGACCAAAACAGAGAAAATGTATTTTGTGGATTTCATTGGTACTCCTTTGAGTTGTGTATGAATGAGATGATTGTCGTTCCCTCATTCGTTTGTTTCACATCGTAATATTTTGAAAAAAGTGTTTCGTTGTCGCACATCGGCGGAGGTTAATTATTCTCGTTCTCTTCTCTTCTTTTTCATTTCCTTTTCACGTTCTTTTTTAAATTCCTCGTATTTTATTTTTTGCTCTTTCGTGAGCAATTGAATAATTTCTCCATCCGATTTTTCCATTTGCTTCATCATCGCTTCGCGCCGCGCTTTCCGGTCGCTATCGTCGATGTTAAACGCTTTCCGCGCTTCTTCGTGTGCTTTCATCAAAATCTCTTTAATTTTTGCTGTTTGATCATCCGATAATCCAACCTTTTCTTTCATCCGTTTGATCTGCACATCTTCTCTTCCTCCACGTTCTCCCATTCGCGGCTGTGCAAAAAGAACTGTAGAAAGAACAAATGTGAAGATGACAATACGTTGAAGGTATTTGGAATACATCGTTGTTCTCCTTTATCTGAAAATGAACAAATTCCAACCCTTTGACAAGTTAATAAACGATGCGGTTTAAGGGATTGTGTGAGCAGTAACACGGGTCACACTTGTCCAATCAAGCAAAAATTCGCTATTTTAAGAGGGATTTATACTTATTTACACATGGGGATGTCGATGATAAACAACAAACAAAAATTAATCATTCTGGAAAGCGGTTTTGCTTCCTTAAGCACTCTCAAAGGAACCGATCCGTAACGCAAAAGAACATATCACATTCTATTTATTCAATTAGGTTGTGCAACGATCGAAGGGAAAGTTCTGCCAGCCACATCGCAGATGGCACAACAGGAAGTAAATTTTCTCGCGCGATCGTTAAATGTACGGACAAAGAAGAAAAAGATCGAACCGTTTATTTATCATCATCGGGGAATGCTGACATGCATCGGCAGCAATCGTGCGTTGGCTGATCTGTCACAGGTGAAAGGTCGGTGATTCTCCGCCTGGATTTTCTGGTGTTCCGCTTATTTGACGAAACTGGTCAGTTGGAAAAATAAAGAGCTTGTCGTGTTCTATTTAATAAAAGCTATTATTTTCGGAAGAGACTCAAGCAGATTCTAATGTCTGTCATTACCATCCAACATATCGTTGAAACACTTGCCGGTCACTTGCCCGTAGCGTTGGCACAGAACGAAAATCGGAAAGCATGCGTGATGGTAACACTTGTCAATAAGGGAAATCATTTGCATCTTTTATTGACAAAGCGCGCGGATTCCGTGGAACATCACAAAGGACAGATCTCGTTTCCCGGAGGCATGGTGGATGATGAAGACGAGTCGAACACAGCAACGGCGCTACGGGAACTGGAAGAAGAGATCGGCATCTCCCGTTCGCAGATTACAATTCTGGGAACGCTGGACGACATCCACATTCCCAGCGGATTTATCGTAACGCCGGTTGTTGGTTACATCAACACTCTGCCGAAATTGCGGACAAATGCGGCCGAAGTAGCGGAAGTACTATTCGTTCCTTTCGAAAAATTTTTCGATCCATCGTTGCGCCGTTTAGAAGACAGAGAATTAAAAGGAGTGCAGCGAAGGGTGTATTTTTACGACGTGTGGAAAGAGCCTGTCTGGGGAGCAACCGCATACATTATTAAACAATTGACCGATCTGCTCTTATCGGCAGAGCACCATTAACGAGAATGAAAGCTATCGACGTTCAAAATCTAGTAAAAGAATACCGTCGGACGGACGGAACACTGCTACGCGCAGTGGACGATATTTCGTTCAGTGTGGAGCGGGGATCGATTTTCGGTTTACTCGGTCCGAACGGCGCCGGAAAATCGACCACCATTAAAGTCCTGACCACGCTGATTCCTCCCACCTCCGGCACCATGTTAATCAACGGATATGACGTTGTCCGACAGCCGCTCGATGTGCGGAAAAATCTGTGCGTTGTGCTGCAAGAGAATTCGGTAGAAGTCTTTCTCACTGTCCGGCATAATTTTCTGACGTTCGGCAAATTCCACGGAATGACCTCTTCCCAAATCGAAGCCAAGATGGGACGAGTAATTGAATTGTTCGATTTGCGGGAAGTGATGAATCAAAAACCGATCGAT
>JALNZH010000245.1 GCA_023229405.1 Bacteroidota bacterium | reverse complement strand
TCTTGCTTCAGTTCTATTATACTCAAGATATTGACCAGGATTATATCCGACAACGTTGGATGCCCCACCATAAGAACGGCCATCTTCATAACTGATGTCAGGACCCCAACCGCCTTGCGCCCAATCGCCACTCATGGTATTCGTCCACATGTTTGGATGAAAGTTTGTGTAATTCATTGACCATCTACCCGAACGAAGCCAATATTCAGTTTGATTTTCTGCGCTTGTATTTCCCGGAACTGATGCAGCCGGTGCAGGAGTTGCGTACGAGACATGACGGAATGTTTTGTAACCACCTTCATTCTTAATCGAATAATTCGGTTCAGGATCATATCCCCCTGTTCCGCTGTTCCCAGAACCGGCATTTGATCTGTGATTCAATACAACATCCTGAATAACGCCAAGGCCATTGGCATGCATCACCGCTACAGCTCGTAAGTATTTGTCTTTTGTTCCAAAACGGGTGGTGGTTGAACCTTTTTGAAATTTATCACCGAGGTCATAAGGATCAAATGTGGAGTATCCAACCGAGTTGGTCCCTGCGTTTTTTGCCGTGGGAGGAATCCAGACTAAATCAATTCCCAAATCACGCAAACGGGGGGAAAGTTCAGAAAGGTAGTCAGCATATGAATTTGGGTAATTATTATTCCAGTAATCCCACCAGAAACCTTGAATAACAACCTTACCATTCCAGGGATTTTGTGCTGAAGATGGCAGGACAAATAAAACTGCAACAAGAAAAACAAATACAACTCTACGAACAACTGACATGATGATTCCTCCACTATTGATTTATGGACCAGTGATGCCACGGAAGGCTTTCGAGGTGTGCCAGTATAGGAAGGGAAATTTTAAAGCGCAAGCAAATATTTTATAATGGAAGCGGTTTTTATTGGGGAAAATTTGTGTTCATTAATTATGCCAAATTTGTCTGATTTTTCACTGAAATTCATAATTTTCCGCCAGCTGCTTTTAATGTATTCACCATTAACATCGCAATCGTCATCGGACCGACGCCGCCCGGTACAGGAGTGATTGCCGAGGCAATCTCTTTCACATGTTCATAATCCACATCACCGACCAGTCGGGAACCGTTCTTCGCCAAAGGATCGTCGATACGATTAATGCCGACATCAATCACCACCACTCCCGGTTTCAGCATCTCTTTTGTGATAGCGTTCGCTTTGCCAACAGCAGCAATCAAAATATCCGCTTGTTTTGTGTAATAAGAAATATCCTTCGCACCGGTGTGCGCAATTGTGACAACGGCATTCGCCCACTGTTTTTTCTGCACCAGCATATTCGCAATTGGTTTACCCACAATGTTGCTTCGTCCCACTACTACCACATGTTTTCCTGAAGGATCGATATTACTTCGTTTTAACAATTCCACGATTCCGTATGGTGTGCAGGGAAAATATGTATCAATGCCGATCATCATCTTTCCCACATTGGCGGGATGAAATCCATCCACGTCTTTTGCCGGAGAGATCGCTTCGATCACTTTTTGTTCGTCGATGTGTTTGGGAAGCGGAAGTTGAACAAGGATACCGTGTATTTTTTCATTCGTGTTGAACCGATCGATCATCGTCAGCAAATCTGCTTCCGAAATTGTCGCCGGTACACGCTCAGTGATGGAGTGAAAACCTGTCTCCTCGCACGCTTTCCCCTTGCTCTTCACATAGGATTGTGACGCAGGATTTTCTCCAACAAGAATAAATGCCAGACCGGGAACGAATCCCTTTTCTTGTTTGAATCGCTCCGTAGCGAGTTTAACTTCATTCCTGATTTCCTGCGAGATTTTTTTTCCGTCAATAATCGTCATCGTTTACCTTTTTTGTAAAAAATAATTTTAAATCCTCGGTCACCCTGAGCGAATTCCTCCAAGGCGGATAAGTCGAAGGGAAACACCTTTGCGTCTTCTCGTGAGATTGTTTTAGAATTTTGGAAAGATCAGCTGCTCAAACCGCACGCATTTTCCCGTCTCCACTTCCACCTCTGCAATCACGCCGCACAGACGCACATCGTTCGATGCGGTCTCATATTTATGGGGAGTTTGGGTCATGAATCGTTTGATCGCCAGGTCTTTTTTCATTCCGAGAACAGAATCGTACGGCCCGGTCATTCCCACATCGGTGATGAATCCGGTTGCGCGCGGGAGAATACGTGCGTCAGCTGTGGGCGTATGCGTGTGAGTGCCAACCACGACGCTGACGCGGCCATCCAGATGCCAGGCAAGTGCCATTTTTTCTGCCGTCGCTTCAGCATGGAAATCAATAAACGATATTTTCGTCTGTTCGTTGATCTTGCTCAACGCCCATTCCGCCGTGCGGAACGGATCTTCGATCGGCTGCATGTATGTGCGTCCCTGCAGATTCATCACTCCAACTTTTACTCCACTCTTCAGCTCATAAATCGTAAATCCGATGCCGGCCGTCCCATGGGGAAAGTTTAACGGGCGCAACAAATGTTTGAATGAAGTATACACTTTCCGCATGTCCCACCGGTCAAACGTATGATTGCCTCCGGTAATCACATGCACACCCAGCTCGAACAACTGTTTTACCTGTGCTTCTTCAATCCCTTTTCCATCCGCCGCGTTCTCTCCATTGGCAATACAAAAGTCGATCTTATGTTTTTCCAGCAATCCTTTGATCAGGTTCGATACTAGATCGAGTCCGGGTTTACCGATGATGTCGCCGATGAACAGGATATTGATAGTTGGTTGCATTACATTCTTTCTTTTTTGAATCGTTATCATGTTCCCCTCCACACTAAGTGGAAAAGGTTTAGGCCTGACCGCCGGTTTTTGGCGGGGGGTGGGGTGAAAATTGAACCCGAATTTCAGTGTTGAACAACAATAGTTTTGTTCTCAATAGAAATTGCTTTGCTCTTCCAAAATCAGCTTCACTCGCAATGACCAACTTTTCTGCGTCACGCCGAACCATGTTCCCAAAAAATTAATGTATGCGTAACATCATACTTGTCCAAAATAAATCATAAAAGAGAAAAACTTATTCCTTCTTTTCTTGACTGGGTTCCGAAGGAATGCCGACATGGTATTAACATTTGGTCGGCACAAGAAAAGAAGCACTAGTATTTTACTCGATACAACACCGACGGCGGATTCACCGTGTATGTGATCGGCTCCAGCCAAGCCGGCGCTTGATTCGGATCGAGCAACGACTGGAATTCCGGCCGCATATTCGCTTCGTAGATCCCATAAAAGAAATACGAGGCATTGAGTTTTTTTGTCTCCTGTTCCAGTGCATCGAATCCCGTTACATACGGAAAATATTTCATTGTCTTATCCATATAAAAAGCGATGTGCGGTTTCCGGCAAACGATAATCTTTGATGCGTCGGAATCTTTTATATTGGCATTGAACCAATCAGCAATTACTTTAATCTCTTGTGGACCGGAATCGATATTCTCCTTATTGTAGTTATAGGAAGTGACGAAGCTCCACACAACGAGTGCCAACGCAATCACAGTGCCATTGTAAATCGGTATTTCCCGCCACCGCTCCCAAGTGAGGGAACCGATTGCCAGTGTAGCGTAGAGCGGAATCAAATACATGGAAAATCGTTCTCCGTAAAACACTAGCAGCAGCACCAAAAACATCATTAATCCAAAAATATAATATCCTGCCTGACGCGCATTCGGTCTGTTCTGAACAAAACCGAGAACCCCGGCAATGGAACAAATTCCAAGGCCCCAACCGATGAGCAATTCCATATCGCTAATAAAATGTTCAACAAGATTCCGGAACACGGTCGAAACGAACAGTCCGGGATCTGCTAAAATTACCTGACCAAGTGAACTGTATTTCACTGACTCCACATTCCAATATTGATCCCAGCCCACTTTCCCTTTGGCAAACATTTCATAAGCAATATTGAGATAGTTCCTGTTAAAGAAAAAACTTCCTTTTTCGTTGAGAGAATGAATCCCCCATGGGGCGATAAAGGCGAAAAAGAGAAGAACAAATGCAACGGAAACGATTAACCGCTGTTTCATCTCAATCTTATAGATATTTAAAAGCGTGATAATCAATGGAATGGCGGCAATAACGAAGAGTCCGTTAAAACGAGTAAGATATGCCAGCGCAGCAGAAAAAGCCGTCAACGCAATTCCAATCCAGGAACGCTGTTCATCTTTGAGAAGAAAATATGCCGTTGCTGCCGCAAAACAATTAAACGTCATATCCGTTCCGGCAGTGTATGCGTACTGAACAAACGTTTTGTTCACCGCCATCAATAACACCACAATAAACGCGATATCCGTCCGGAACAATTTCCGGATCAGTTCATAGGTAAAAAAGAGGGTCAATGCTGCTGTCAATGCAGAAACGACGATACCGGCAGCAAAAAAATCTTTGATAAAAAAACCAAAAACCGCTAATACTGCAGGATATGCCGGTCCGCGAAAATCTTCTATCGTCCAGATACCGTTCAGGATATCCTTCGCCGACGGAACATACGCCTGGAAAAAATCGGTTTCTACGTGATAGTCGCCCACCACATGATATTTCAGTCCGATAGAGAGTATGACAATAAAATACACTAACCCAATAGCGGCTCCGGCTAAATGGTGACCGAGATACTTAGTAAAAAATGGGAAAACTGATATATCGGTGAGAGGCTGTTTCTCTGTTTTGGATCTGGTAGGGTGTTGTTTCGCCATTGCACTGCTCAGTCACTTTCTGTCATTAGTTAGAACAAAATACTAAAAAGTGCTTGGCAGTGCAAGGAATCAGTATCGAATGGTGTCGATCATTTCCAAGAAAACGTCAAGCCGATTTCCTGCTTCCTCAAGTATTATTTAAAATTGGCGGACAGTTATTTCGGCATCTCATCCCAAAAAAGGTACTGACATTCGTTAGCATGTCGATATTTTATTATGCCAAATAAATCAACGATCATACCGAAGTAATAAACCACCGAAGCTTTCAACGTCACTTCCGTTCAATGATTTGAGAGAACCAAAAAAAATGCCCGAAAGGAACTCTCGGGCATAATAGGAAAACATTTGCATTGCAGCATCAGCAATCACTGCGAATTCTGCGTGAATGCAAAACTGTCACTGTTTAATGCGCGCATGAAAAAACCGTTTGCCGACGATCTCATCCATAATGACAACAAAGCAGAATGCAGTCAGTCCGATAAGAAAGAACTTTCCAGAGGGTGATGCAGCCGCTTGATTCACCGGATGAGTAATCTGTTGAATCCAGAGTTCCATGTTTTGCACTGAGGCATCATACGCCGTGGAATAGGATTCCACCGTCTTCGAAAGAATATTGGAATCGTTCTGTGTTTTCCCTGGACCGGAAACCAGCACAATGCCGATCATCGACAGCACCAGAATCATGGCGAAGAAATTAGAAGAATTATTTGCAAGCTTCACCCAGAACATATACCGTCGCTGCGGAAGAATCTCATTCATAACATCAGTCGTAAACGATACGGAAGGCTGTACTGTTGTATCTTCTCGGATCGATCGGTGCATTGTTTGTTGCAATTTCACTTCGGATTGAAGGCGGCGTGACTGCAAGACAAATTGTTCCACTTCCCGGTAGCGCGCCAGAGAAAGTGTGCCGTCAACAAATTCCATCAATTCTTGTTGCGTGGGCTGAAGGCCATGTTGTGGGCTGTTCATACGTTCACCATTGGATTCATATCTTTAAAATGTTTTAACACGGAATTCCGTAATTGCATGCGAGCGCGGAACAATCGGTTTTTTACCGTTCCAATCGGCAAGC
>JALNZH010000244.1 GCA_023229405.1 Bacteroidota bacterium | reverse complement strand
CGCTCTCCCTCGAAACGGGAATCCCACCCTTCTCGGCGCTCCGCTGAATCGGGTAACCAGAGCAGTTCTTGGATTGCCGAACAAATCAATAACCATGTCATACCGGTTTTCACGAACTTTCCGTATGATCGATATTGTCGAATCGGTCTTCTTATTAAACGTAAGTACATTACGCAAATGGATGTTACCAATAAGAACATCAGCGGCAAACTGTTCAGTTAAAAAATCGATCTGCAACTGAGGGAAATGACCGTTCAGGTTTCTGATAACTGGCGTCGACAACAGTACGTCGCCAATTGCCCGCGGTTTAATCAACAGGAGAGATTGTATGGAATGAAAGATCGGATCAATATTCACAGAAGATATATTTTTTATGAAAATACCAAATAAGCTTCAGATTTCAAACAATTAGACACCAATTTTTTCACTCAATATCTTGCTTCACTTATCGATAATGAGTACTTTTCTTCAAATATTATTCCCCAAGTCTACGATCAATTCACCTATCTCTTCATTTCTTAAGGAGTCATAATGAAAAAAACGATTACAATAGTATTCATGTCTCTGCTTGTCTCCGCCTTTACATTGAGCCAGGTTCATCTTGGTGCGAAATTTATTCCCAAACAAACTACAACAAAACCGGACAGCGCATGGTTTGCCGACATTGGAATCCGGGGTGCCTGGATGGCTCCAGATTTAGATAAAGATGGAAAACCTGAACTGTTAGTGACTGATTACACAAAATCAGGACGGGTACATGCATTTCAAGGAGCGGGAGATGATACAATGGAGTGGGTGTGGTCATCCCCGCGGTTGGATACACTCGACGGCCTGCCCTACGGCACTGGATATATCGGCACTAGTGCAACGGCGACACCAAGAACAATCCGGACTGGTGATTTAGACGGCGATGGTCTTAATGAAATTATTTTTGCACGGGGGGGAGTTGGAGGCGGCATTTTAATTTATGAATGGGATGGTGTTGTAGGAAGTCATAACTTCGGGAAGTTACCTTCTGCCTTCATTGAACAAACTATCAAATACGGTTCTAATTTTGGTCCTCTTGCAGGTACTGCTGTTGAAGGCGGATTACAATTAACCATAGAACAATTTGATGTGAAAGATGTTGATGGCGACGGTCAACAGGAATTAGTGTTACCAAAAAATCTTACCGGAACGATCAATGACGATTTTCTTATTATTCATGCAGTTGGAACGTGGGAATTTGAAACTCAAGGATTTGCAACATTCGAAATTGAAGGAAGCACATTCAGAACCGCAAGCATTAAGTATGGCGGTGGCTCCCCCTATTCGGCAGTTCCTGCCGATTTGGATGGCGACGGAAAATTTGAACTTGTCTGTAATAATTATAACTACGGAGATTATTGGGTTATGAAAAATACTGCTGCTGATACCTATGTCCTTCCGGACTCAGCGGCCGCAAACTCAAAACGGTTCTATCAACAGGATTACACCAAAAAATATGATTTGATTTCATTGTTTGGGACTACAGTTGCGGATTTTGACAAAGATGGAAATCAGGAAGTGTATTTCCCCTGGTATTGGGGATATCAAAACCCTCAGGTCGGGTATAGCCTTCATATGATCAACTATTCCCCTGGAGATGACGTTCTTGAGGCAGATTCTTCGCATTCCTTTAATATCTCACAAGCGGTTTCTTTAAATACCTTAGGCGAGACAATTTCTTCGTTTCGAGCTGCCATAGGAGATCTAGATCGAAATGGTAAAGATGAATTATTAGTCGGTTCTTTTTACCCGAGTATGTTGGTTGCAATTGAATATCAAAGCGGCGATATCACAAAACCAGAAAATTATCTGCGGAAAGTATATTATCCCGGTGAACCGGATAGTTATCAGTCAGTCTCATACAGAGATTCACTCGGTGTTCTCGATACTATCCGCTTACGAGATGAAACGTTTTGTTCAAAGATGACCACACCGGTTGATTTTGATGGCGATGGCAAATTTGAAGTAATTTTGCCACAGCAAGGGATGTGGGATTCTACATCCATTAATTGGATGCATTATAGTTTAGAATTCAGTGAATTCGTTACTGATTCAACAGTGAAAATTACTAACCCGAAAAAATGGATTATGAGATCCATTGAATCCGATCTCCTCGGTTCCGTTGGCGGGAAAGACTATACCGTCATCACCCCAGATGATTATCAATTGAATCAAAACTATCCAAATCCGTTTAACCCGACTACCACGATCAATTTTGTACTTCCGCTCACAAAAAAGGTGACGGTGAAAATATATGACATGATCGGGAAAGAAGTTGCGACGTTGGTCAACGGTGAGGAATATGCAAAAGGTTCGCACGATGTCGTTTGGAATGGACGTGACAGAAACGGTTCGACCGTTGCTTCCGGTGCATACATTGCAAAGATGAATGCAGGGAATGTTGAAAAATCAATCAAAATGATGATGCTGAAGTAAGACCAATAAATTGCCGGATGTACAAATCCGACAAACAGTAACTCACACAATGCCATGACGCTCAGTCGTGGCGTTGTTGTTTTAAAGAAGATGGATGTTGCTGTTACTGGCAACGTAATTTAAAAAAAAAGGGGTAGACATCTACTGCAGAAAGAAAAAGACAATGGTTGCGTGGAATGGTATTCCGTTTTACTGTTCGCTGGATGATGTCTGACACCAAGAATGCAATTTCAACAATGCTTGAAATTTAACCTGGGAGGAAAGGATTGTCTTTGGGCGGAATGACATTCCACCCAACAGTGAACTAAAAAATGTCTGAAATTTACAACTCGATTTCGATTGTAGTCTGACATCTTGCGTGGGTTGATTGAATAATGTTTAACAATGTGTCTGACGAGGGGAAAAAAAATGCCAAATGATTATCATTTGGCATTTTTAGATTTTAGTAATAACGAACTACTACTACTTTCCCTTAATAGGTGATACTGACCGAAAAATACTGCACATCATTCAAGCGTCCATGATCAGCAAAAGCATAATCAACTTTAATACCGTTAACATTGTTCACCTGGATATAAAATCCTGCACCCCACGTTAATCCCCGTTCTGAATTATCCATCAACAATTGATTGTATCCCACCCGTCCGAAGAACATCTCGTCGAAGGCAATTTCCAATCCGGAATTGACATATTCAACATTATCGTTTGGATGTGTTGCATCCACAGATGCCGTTGCACGAATCATATCCATCCTCATCACGTCCATCGCTAATCCAATGCGGAATTGTAAAGGAATGTCGTAGGCTTCCGTTTTATATAACGATTGTACGTTTTGCGGACCGGATCCTTGACCTCCGTTCGGGAAATTATTAAACGATATATCCTGTCCGTCCAGCCGCATCTTCGTCCCGAAATTGGAAATACTTGCACCAATCTTTAAATCGTTAAAGGTGGTGGTATAGATTGTGCCGATATCAAATGCAAAACCAGATGCCGACATATTCCAGATTCCTTCTCTGATATATTTTGCAGTAATTCCAATTGAAAACCGGTCTGTAAGTGAACGTGCAAATGACAAACCCATGGCAAATGCTCCATAACTCCATCGTCGCCCATCCCCTTCCGGATTAATCTCTGTCCTCACAATATCCTCCGGAACACTGAGTGAAGTAACGGATAATCCCACGGTTCCAAAGCCGTCTATAGTCAAACCGGATGCAACGTAATTATAATCCACATCTGCCAGCCATTGTGTATGGTTAAAGGAAGCTTCTCCAGGTGTTTTCATCCTGGCAAGAGAACCGGGATTCCAATAAATCGAATAGACATCTCCTTCCATTGCTGCTGCACTGCCGCCCATCGCAACGGATCTGGCACCGGCACCAATCTTCAGAAACTGTGCTACGGTAGTCCCAACTTTCGTTGTTGTCCGCGAGAGTTGAGCATTCGCAATTTGTGCAATGGCGAAGACAATAATCATTGCACACAAACGAATTGAAGTTTTCATTCTTTGATTCTCCGAAGTAAAATTATTTTATAATCCCAAGACGACCAATCTTCGTTCCGCCGGTCGGTGTTTCAATATGAAAGATATACACTCCATATCCGATTCTGGCGCTTTCAGATGATAACAAATCCCAGTTCATCGACGAAGAATTATCGTTCTTCCGTAATGTTTGCACCAACTCTCCGGTAATCGTATAGATACGTATGGTACATTCCCTCGGCAGATTACGGAATTGCAGCACACGCTCACCGCGAAGATCTGGTCTGTTCGACGGAAGTTCAAACGCACTGCTGATGACATAGGGGTTTGGCACAACATACACGTTTTGCAACGCATCATCGCCGAGTTTGGTATTCACCGTAACTGCTTTCGTAGAAAACTCATAGATGTCGTTCTCTGCAAACGGCTTTTTCATCTTCACATTCACCACTGAGCCGACAGGAACAATATATTTCGAACCGAAATTCTTTTTCGAAATTAGAATGTTTTTCGATACTTTCGATTTTAATAATGGAACACCGGGCTCTAAAATGACTATTTCTTCGCCAAAATCCCATCTGCCAGTTTTATTGCCAGTTCCCGATTTATCCTGAATGAGGATTGCCAACGTTGTTGTATCGGTAACATTCTCAATAGTGAACGGGGTTTTTACATACAGTTTAGAACCGGTAGAAAGAAATGTACCAACCGAAATGAAAGAATCAGCCGGAGCAATATAGTTTCCATTGGTATCTACTGCCGTAGTTAGATTTTTAAAGGTTATTTTATAATCAATTGGATGTTCTTTTCTTTCCAATGTTGAAAATGCTGCAGTAGCATTTACCAATACACTGTCCTGATTTTGTTTGGTGGTAAATCCGATATTCTCCGCATCAAGACGCAAAGAATCATTGATTGCATAAATACGCAATCCATCAAACACGGGGTTGGAGTCATTCTCTTTATAAAATCCACTTTTTGACACCGGGTAATATTGGTACGATACCGTATACGTCTTGGTTTTCAACATGACGCCGGTTTTAATCGCTCTAATCCGGCCATTCGCTGGATCCAGGAACAGTAATGTATCAGGAATCTGCACCGCATTTGTATCAGGCCCATTAAATACACGCAAACTACTGCCAACAAAATCTTTATTCTGAAGATTCACATAAAGATTTTCATTCCCAATAAACTGTTCTACAACCGGAGTTTTCCGGAGCACATTGTAGTTAATGCTGGAATCGGTTCCGTTTTTCACCTTCGTAAAGGATATATGATACGTACCGTTTTTCAATTCTTGTTCATTCATCACTCTAAATGTAAATCTACCGGTAGCAGCCCCCGTGTGACGCAACGTCAACCCTTGCTGCAATTCATCCTTCGTGCTGACAAACCCTTTTGCTTCTTCATTCGGCACCACCGCAACAGTATTCACATCAAATTTATATTCCTGCGTCACTGCATCGCGCTGGATGATGGCCTGACTTTCAGTCGGTGGAAGCTGTAGACTGTCGTCGCCATGATCGTACGATACCACTGCATAATAATACGTAATACCGTTGGTAACGGTAGAATCCACATATTCATGACGAAGTCCGGATGTATCACTTGGTTCTCCCAAATAATATTTTATATATCTGCCGCGATATTCCACCGGCATAAATCCACCGAGATATTTGTCTTGTTCGGCTTTCGTCCATGGTCTATGCCAGAGAGCTGATTTTCGTGCTTTCTCATCATATAACGCCTTTCCAAGGAATGCATACCCATTGCCGTCAGTGATCGAGAAGACATCTTTGAATGAATAATCCCGGCTGCGATAAATTTTATACCCCTCAAAATCTT
>JALNZH010000243.1 GCA_023229405.1 Bacteroidota bacterium | reverse complement strand
ATGATGGCATCGAATACGTCGTGCTGCAAGATCAGGAAGGGATTTTGGCTGCGACGAATGTTGTTTCCGAAATGTCTAGCATTCACAACGATGCAATGCTCGCGACCGTCCTGGAACATGATACTGTGATGACGCGGCAGACGGAATTCGATTCTCGCGAAGTCTATGAAGTGGTTCAACGGTTGACCATTGAAAATGCGACCGTTGGCGTGTTGCGTATCGGTTTATCAATGGACGAAATCCGGAAGGTGGATCAACGGATGCAAAGACGGCTGCTGATGATGTCCATCGTATTTACAGGCCTCACAGTATTAATCGGAGCATTTCTTGTGGCTGCAAAAAATTATCATATTGTCTCAAAAAAATTTGAACGGTACCAGATGTTCACAGGAAAAATTCTTGAACGCATGCGTGATGCTGTCGTGACAGTCGATGAAAATAATGTTGTGACAATCTTTAATACGCAAGCGGAAGCGCTGTTCGGATTTCAGGCGAAGAATGTGCTTGGAAATCGACTCCCGGATCTCCGGGCTGACTCTCTGGACTGTTTGGTTGGAATACTCTCCGATGAACGGACCCAATTTGAAACAACAGTGAATTGTGTCCGCCGCAGCGGAGATGAACGGATTGTTGCGGTGACAAAATCTGTTACGCTACAGAGTGATGGGACATTGGAAAGTACAACGGTTGTTCTGAAAGATTTAACAGATATCAAACGTCTAGAAAAAGAGATGCAACGGAAAGATAAGTTGACGGCGATGGGCGAACTCGCTTCTGGTGTTGCGCATGAAATTCGCAATCCGTTAAACGCTATTTCAATGATTGCACAGCGGTTCGAAAAAGAGTTTTCTCCAAAAAAAGGCGTTCGTGAGTATAAAGAACTGGCGAATGTGCTGAAACGAGAATCAACCCGGATCAACCGTATTATCCAACAATTTCTGAAGTTTGCCCGGCCGAAGCCAATCCAGTATTCCACAATAAGCGCAGCAGAGTTTGTGCGCCAAATCTCCGCACTGTTTCGTTCTCAAGCGTCCGAAAAAAAGATTACATTTTCTGTTACAGCCACTGAAAAAGAATTATCGATTGATGTTGAGCAAATGACCCAGGCGATCTTAAATCTTCTTCAAAATGCGCTTGATGCTACTCCTGCGCATGGTGCTATCACGCTGTTGCTGCGAACGGAGGATCATAAAACGGTGATAGACGTGATAGATTCCGGTTCGGGCATTTCAGAAGACCTCCGTGAAAGAATATTTAATCTCTATTTTACAACAAAATCGACAGGAACAGGATTAGGTTTATCGATAACGCAGCAGATTGTTGCGCAGCACAACGGCACAATTGCATTCTGTAGTGGTGAAAATGGCGGCACAGTTTTTACCATAATAATTCCAGAATAGGAGGGGAAATATCTCATATCACGACACCTTCACCGGAATCCATGATACAGAAATGAAGAAGTGTGTTTGTAAGGCTTAATGCAATGATTTGAAGTGTTTTCCTCAAAAAAATAAGCACTGTACTCACCAGAGATTCCAATTTCAATAACCGTGCTTGTTTCAATCTTCCGAATAGCCGCTCAGTCTCATAGTAGTATATTCCATTCTGCACATTAGAAAACTCACATTGTTTGAATGTTGCAATTCTTTTTCTATTTTCTTCAATCTCGAAGAAGGGGAACTATTATACGCTTCAAGAACATCCCCACAAAAACGAACGGATTCAAGCAAACGACCAATGACAATTTCGCTATGATAACTTTGAATCGTATAGTACTACGATGCCGCTCTAAGGCAATCTTGTTTGTTGTTTTTTTCTCGGCACTACTCTTCGGACAAACTGGATACGAGTTTGAACGGTATACGATGGGAAACGGATTATCCGATAATAGTGTAAATACTCTCATTCAAACAAAAGACGGCTTTATTTGGGCGGGTACAACAAATGGATTGAACCGCTTCGACGGAAAGAAATTCAAGGTCTATCGTAATAATCCAATCGACTCAACGACAATTCCGGAAAATAATATCAATTGTCTCTTTGAAGATTCGAAAGGCAATTTATGGATTGGAACATGGGGTGGAGGACTGCTTTTATTTGACCGTTCGCGCAATAAATTTATTCAGTACAAAAATGAAGCAAAAGATTCGCTTTCACTGCGCAGTAATTTTATTCAATGCATGTACGAAGATTCGCGTGGAAGATTGTTGATTGGGACACAACCGGGGGGATTAAATGTGTACAATGCAGAATCACGGACATTTTCCCACTTGTATGAATGGACGGATGTATTTTCGATCTGTGAGTATCCCGCAGGAACGTATTGGATCGGTACATCCGGTTTTGGACTGGTTCAACTCTCCAAGGATTTTAAGCAGATAAATGTTTTCCAAAATAATGAACACGATCCAAAAAGTATCATTTCGAACAGTGTCCTCTCCATTCTTCCGTTATCGGATTCTCTTTTGATCTTAGGTTTCCCGGGCGGTGTGCATACTGTCAATGTCTATACCGGAACGATCGGCCACTCGTTTAACGAGAAGATGTTGTACCGAACCTTGAAACCAATGTTGAAGGATTCAAAGGGAAGATTGTGGATTGGTTCGGGTTCATATAATGGCCTGTATGAATTTACCGGAAACGGATCATCGTATACGTTACAAAGAAAGATTACCGCGCAAGCGGATGATGACCATTCACCGCTCAGCGACCATTACGGTCAGATCATTGAAGATAAATCGGGGAATATCTGGTTCGCGACCGGCAGCGGCATTAATAAACTTACAGCAACAAAACCATTTAGACAATACGGCGACCTTCCGTATATCACACAAAAAAGGAAAAGCCGCACCGTATCGAAAATTATCGAAGATCGAAATGGAAATCTCTGGATCGGATATGGCGGAGGGGGTACGAAGAGGGTAAACATGACTACGGGTGATACCGCAGCGTATCAATATATCGGGAACGATCCGTTGAGAGTGGATGAAAATGATATCACCGACATTTATGAAGACCGTTCCGGAACGATATGGATAGCGACCCGAACGACCGGCTTGTCACGCTGGAATAAAACTGATAATTCGTTTACGTGGTATGTTCATAATCCCAACGATCCGTCCACAATCCGGTCCAATAATATTTTAGTACTCAATAACGTGAATGATACTTTATTCATTATCGGTACAGAATATGGTCTGGATGTAATGAACCGGTTCAATGGTACGTTTAAACGGTTCGATGAGTATGTAAGCCAATATACTTCAAAGGATAATATTGGAGGCCTTCCCTATTTGTATGATAGGAAAGGGAATCTTTGGCTGGGTCCGCATCGTTACAATCTTGTTACGCATGAATACACGGTGTTCCCCGTGGATAAACTGGACTCGACAACATTGGGGGTGCAAGATGTTATCACCATTTTTCAGGATTCAAAAGAGCGTATTTGGTTTTGCACATTCGGCGGTGGATTGCACCGGTATCTTAGTGAAACGAATACATTTAAACGATATACCGAGGCGGAAGGTATGCCGAGTAATATTGTCTATTCAATTGAAGAGGATGCCAAAGGAAACCTCTGGTTGGGCACACGGCAAGGTTTAGTCCGTTTTAACCCCGAAAAAGAAACGATGCGCACATTTACTAAAGAGGACGGACTGATCGATAATGAGTTTTTTTGGAGAAGCAGCTGCAAGGACAGTCAGGGGCATTTATTGTTTGGGGGTGTAGACGGACTGATCATATTTCATCCAGAAGAACTGGATGTTGATTCGCTCGTTCCGAGCGTGACGTTAACATCAATGAAAGTATTTGACAAGGAGTTTCCCTTTCCCGCGTCATTTCACGAGAGAAAACAAATCGATCTTGAGTATCAGTGGAACTTTTTTTCTATTGAATTTGCCGCGTTAGATTTCCTGCCCCACGAAAAAGACCAATTTAAGTACAAACTAGATGGTTTTGAAGAGCAGTGGCAGGAAGCCGATGAAACAATGACGGCAAAATATACCGATGTGCACCCCGGGCAATATGATTTTTATATCCAGGCACGGAATAGAGACGGTGTGTGGGGAGCCCCACAAAACATGGCAACCATCATTATTATTCCGGCGTTCTGGATGACATGGTGGTTCAAAACATCGGTTGTTCTCCTTATTCTCGCCATGATGTACAGTCTATATCGATATCGTCTAATGAAAATTGTAGAACTGCAGAATGTGCGGATGAAAATAGCGGGCGATCTGCATGATGAAATCGGCAGCAATTTAAGCGGAATAGCCATTGCCGCACAAATGAAAGCGCGAAACAATTCGTTTACAGAAGAAGAGAGAAGAGAATTTATGGAAATAGGACAAACCGCGATACAAACGGCAAGCTCAATGAGGGATATTGTCTGGTTCATTAATCCGCAAAACGATTCCACAGAGAATTTATTAATGAAAATGAAAGATACGGCAAAGGCATTGTTGAAATCGATGGATGTGACGTTTACGGAAAATCATTCTGTGCAAATCACTCTTCCTCTCGAACTGCGCCGGCAATTGTTTCTTATTTATAAAGAAGCGTTGCATAATATTGCCAAACACTCCGGTGCTACTAAGGTCTCCATACGGTTGGAAGAAGTTCAATCTGTGATAGAATTGCAGATACAAGACAATGGGAAAGGTTTTGATCCGGCAGCCCGGAGTAACGGAAATGGTCTGGGAAATATGAATCGGCGGGCAAAGGAATGTCATGGAGAATTATTAGTCGAGACGAATTTTCACGGAACCATACTCACGCTCAAAATTCCCAGAGCAACGAACTACGGAATCTCGTAGTTGATATTGCATTGCACTCTGGCTACTGTGCTCTATGATTGAACCTTCTGAAAAAAATATTCCACCTGCCTCGGTATGGATTGTTGAGGATAATAAAATCTACCGGCAAAATATTAGTACGCTCGTTTCATCCGTTCCATGGATTGTTGAACACCGTGCGTTTGACACCGGTGAAAAAGCAATCGAATCCGTTCAGGATGAAACACCACCGGATTTATTATTGCTGGATTTGGGATTGCCAGGCATAGACGGTATTACTACATTGAAAAAAATTAAGAGAGTCTCTCCGGTGACAAAAGTGCTGATCTTAACCATCCAGGATGACGCTGACCAGGTGTTTCAGGCTATTTCTGCCGGGGCCGATGGATATCTTTTGAAAGATTTAACGCCGGATTCAATCATCCGCTCCATCGAAGAAGTATTACGAGGTGGTTCTCCGATTAATGCATTTATTGCCAGCAAAATATTATCTGCTTTTAAGAAAAATACTCAGCCCACAATACAGTATGGTTTAACGGATCGGGAGAAAGAGATTCTTGAATACCTTGTTCAGGGGGTCTTTCGAAAAAAAATAGCCGATAAACTGTTTTTATCATACCACACTGTTGATTTTCACATCCGCAATATCTACGGTAAACTGCAAGTGAACACCCAATCTGATGCGGTGGCGAAATCTATCCGCGAAAAAATTGTCTAAATTATAAACGACCATAGACTCCAATTGTACCTACTCAGTATTGGTGACAATCATTAAACTATCGTTGCCATTCTTCACTGCCTGCCCGATAGTATCGGTCATTCGGGCGTTCTGATTGACGAATATTTTTAGCCTAACAAATTTACGCTGAGTAGTTACCTCCCACGTTAAATTATTGCATTATGGCCTCATTCTCAAAAACCCGGAAAACTTGGTGCTTTCGTAGTTGTTTACTTTCATGCACTATCTTGTAGCATTACCGAGTAAAATGTCCGATATTCATGGGAATTTTGGAAATTTTTGTCTGGGTTGTTGAAGACCTTACCGAGTACTGCAAGAA
>JALNZH010000241.1 GCA_023229405.1 Bacteroidota bacterium | reverse complement strand
CAATGATCGCATCTCAACATCGGTTAATTTATCACCGGCTTTGATAGCCGCTTTACAGGAAAACGATTTTGCGATATTGTCTCTCGCATCCAGTTTTACACGTAATTGATTGTTCTTAAATTCATCTAGAATATCCTGAAGGATATTTGCTTCCGTTCCTGCTTTCACTTCTGGAGGAACGCCTTCAAGCACGATTGTATTTTTGCCGAACGGTTTAGTTTCAAAACCGATTGAATTTAAGAACGGCAAAAGATCCTGCGAGAGTGAATAATCGCCAGATTGCAACTGGATGGTCTGAGGAAACAGAAGCTGCTGCGAACTCGGTACAGCATTATTCATTCGTGTTAATGCCCGTTCATACAGTATCCGTTCATGGGCAACATGCTGATCAATAATCATCAAACCGGAACGAATCTGCGTTAAAATATATTTGTTATGCAGCTGCCAGATCGCCTTTCCTTCCTGCGCTTCGCTTTCTCTGGTGCCGTGCTGGAAGTGTGTTGCTGTGTCTTCCGGTGGAACGGTCGTATTCGCGGGTGTATTGGCAAAAATCTGATCCAGTTTTGAATTTAAGTCGAATGTGATTTCTTCGTTTTCAAACGGGAATGATTTTTTCTGTTCCGGAAATCCAAAAGAAACACCCTGTGAGGACGGTGTGACAGAAGGAGTATCACCATACCACCGCGGCTGAGCGATATGTCGAAGCGATGAAAATTGATCTGTTCCCGGACGTTGGAATTCAACGGTAGGAATGATGTCATTTCTACCGAGAGTTTTTCGGATCACAGAGATGACGATACGGTAAATATTTTGTTCGTCAGCAAATTTTACTTCCATCTTCGACGGATGGACATTCACATCAACTTTATGCGGATCGAGATCGATAAATAACAAAAAGAATGGAAAATTTCCTTTTTCAACGAGATGTTCGTATCCAGAAAAAACGGCATGATTGATTGAACGATTGATGATGAATCGGCCGTTCAAAAAAAGAAATTGATCAACTTTCGATTTTCGGGCAAAATCCGGTTTTCCCACATATCCCGAGAGTGACAGAATTTCTGTTTCTTCATGTAGCGGAAGAAGCGATGCGAAGTGACGTTCACCGAAAAGGCTTTTTAATCGTTCTTCGAGCGATTGCGACGGCATTGCAAGAATGGTGTCTTCATCACTGACGAATTCTAATGCAATTTCCGGTTTTGATAATGCCAACCGCTGAATCGTATCGTATATATGTTTGAATTCTGTATTGTTCGATTTCAAGAACTGTCGACGCGCTGGAGTATTGTAAAATAAATTTTTTACACTGATTGTTGTGCCTGTTTGATGGGCGGTTTTTACATGTTCTACTACTTCATTTCCTTCTACCCGCAGCACAGTCCCTACAGAATCTTCTGCACGTTTCGATTTTAATTCCACTTGTCCAACTGCAGCGATTGATGCCAGCGCTTCTCCCCGGAAGCCGAGTGTTCTGATATTCTCCAGGTCATCGTATGTTGATATTTTGGAGGTCGCATGACGGTAAAACGATTTCACCGAATCTTCATCACTCATTCCTTTGCCGTTATCGATCACCTGAATCAATGTCTTGCCGGCATTTTTGATGGTTATCGTAATAGAAGATGCACCAGCATCAATTGAATTTTCCAACAATTCTTTGATGACGGAATCCGGCCGCTGTACGACCTCACCCGCTGCGATTTTATTCGCCAAATGATCTGGTAATATGTTGATGATTGAAGACATTAAATAGTTGTTTTACATTATTGACGCAGAGTTACACCCAATCCAGGCATGTCATTTAAAGTCAACGCTCCCTTAATGTTGCGTACTCCATCGAACGGATCATTGGAAATAAGCACATTCCCATCCAGATCTGCATAATCTAACAGCGGTGAAAGATGAGCCCCGGCCGAAATACCTACCGCCGATTCAATCATACATCCCATCATCACTTTCATGTTTAATGCACGAGCAGTATTAATCATTCGCATTGCTTCTCGAACTCCTGTGCATTTCATTAGCTTAATATTTATTCCATCGAAGGCTTCCGCCAATTTCGGTACTTCAGATAACCGCAGAACGCTTTCATCGGCGATGATCGGAAGATCGGACTTATCCCTGAGCCATTTCAGATCGTCAAATTGTTCAGCCGGCATCGGCTGTTCTACGAATTCCACATTCTGATCCTTCAGCCATTTAATCCGTTCCAATGCAAGATGTTTATCTTTCCACCCTTCGTTCGCATCAACGTACAAGACTTTATCAGTCACTCTTCTGATGGTGGTAATCATTTCTTCATCGTTATCCAAACCGACTTTTACTTTCAGTATTGGGTATTCTGCGGCTTCCCGGACTTTTTGCTCGACAATTTCTTTCGTATCAATAGCAATTGTAAAAGAACATTGGGCCGTTTTTTTCGGATTGAGTCCCCATAATTGATACAACGGAACTCCGAGTTTTTTCCCTATCCAGTCGTGCAGCGCCAGATCCACTGCACACTTTGCAGATGTATTTCCCGCTTCGATTGAATCCACATTCGTCAAAATATCTTCAAGTTGTAGCGGTGAATCAAATTGTGACAGATTCGTTTTTCGAAAAAAAGCGTCAATCGTCTCCAGGCTTTCGCCATATCGTTTCGCCGGTGATGCTTCGCCGTATCCGATAATTCCGTCATGTTCCAGCGTCAGAATAATCACCGGAACTACATTCCGGGCACCGCGAGAAATTCGAAATGTATGTTTTAGTTGTAGATCATATTGTTTCCATGAAATTTTCATAAGGCGCCTTCATCGGTACTTACTGATTCTCTCTTTCGAATAATGCTTCAACAAACTTTTCCGAATCAAACGGCTGCAGATCGTCTATTTTTTCTCCAACACCGATGAACCGCACGGGAACCTTTAATGCATTGCTCACTGCAAAGATCACTCCGCCTTTTGCCGTCCCATCTAATTTCGTTATCACCAATCCGGTCAGACCAACCGCTTCGTTAAATAATTTCGCTTGCTGAATCGCATTTTGTCCTGTCGTCGCGTCAAGCACCAGCAGCACTTCATGCGGTGCTTCAGCGCTTACTTTGGTGATCACACGTTTAATCTTTTTCAACTCCTCCATCAAATTTGTTTTTGTGTGCAGACGTCCGGCAGTATCAATAATCACCACATCTGCATTTCGCACTTGCGCCGCCTTCACAGTATCGAATGCAACTGATGCAGGATCGGAACCGTGCAGTTGCTGGATGATATCTACGCCGGCCCGTTTTCCCCACACTTCCAACTGTTCATTTGCAGCTGCGCGGAAAGTATCCGCAGCGCCGATCAACACATTTTTCCCGGCAGTTTTGTAATTATGCGCAAGTTTTCCAATGGTGGTTGTTTTTCCGACTCCGTTCACACCGACAACCATTATCACGTACGGTTTGGTATGAGGAGGAAATTCGAACGGATCGCTTCCGTTGAAGGTATGTTTCACCAGAGAATTGGTAATTTCTGTTCGTACTAATTCGTTTAACTCTTCCTGAGTTTCATATTTATGTTCTTTGGTCCGTCGCTTGATGCTTTCAATGATCGTATGGGAAGTGTCGACGCCGACATCACTGGTGATAAGGATTTCTTCCAGCTGCACAAGGAACTCATCATCAATCTTCCCTTTTGCAAAGATTAGACGGTTCACTTTTGCGACGAGAGTTTCCCGGGTCTTTGCCAGTCCTTCTTTTAACCGCGACAATTTGAATGAATCAAAAAATCCCACTATTGTTCCCTTTACAAAATTTCGATAACCGAGAGTATCGGTTTATCGTCGATGTTCTTTAAGTGTTACAAAAAAGCGTTGAGTGTAAACGAACAGTGAATATGCCAGCAATACGATCGTCACCCACTGGAAGAAAAGAAAAACCCCATCCAGCGAAGGATATTTCAACACCGGAAAGACGAGTGTCAACGCGAGGATTGAAACCGCTATTTTACCCGACATTAACGACGGAAGAATAATTCCCGTTTTTGTTTTAATATAGAGCCCTGCGAAAAAGATGATACTATCTCTGACGAGGATTATTCCGGTAAACCATAGAGGAATATCGCCAAAAAACGTTAGCATTACAACCACAGCCCCAACGCTGATCTTGTCAGCCAGTGGATCGATAATCTTCCCGAAATCTGAAATTTCGTTGCGAATCCTTGCGACATAACCGTCCAGTGCATCCGTCGCTACTGCTGCCAGAATAATGAACAAGGCGATTTCACGATGAAACGGTATCGGTGTCATCATAAAATACGCAACGGGGATTATCAGGAGAATCCTGCTAATCGACAAAAGATTCGATATGGTCCAGAGTCTTCCTTGCATTATCGTATGACGGCGAATTTCCCCAGAATTGTTTTGATCGATTCCTGCGAATCGTTCATTTGTTCAACACGATACAAATAGATTCCTGTCGAAACAAGATTTCCCGATGTTGTGCGCAAATTCCACGAGATTCCTTCCCGCGTCGTGTTTTCACCAAATGTAATGATCTTGTCACCTACTGTCGTGTAAATGCTAATTCTGCAGTTGGCGGGAATATTAATAAACGAAATACGATCAGACTGCGTAACAGGATTCGGATACACAACAATTTTTTCCAGCGATTGAGTTTCCTGTGCAATCGAAACAACCTGCCCTTTCCCTGAGCGTAATTTCGTTCCGGTAAAAGAAGAAACACTGTCATTGATAGAAATTTCAAGACGCAGCGCAAGCTGGGTAAGATCTGCGCCAGAAACATTGAGCATAATTGTTTGTGGATTCAGCGAATCAATTGATCCGACTGTATAGGAACGGACAGCTGAACGGACAGAATAGTTCGATGACATTTTTGCCGTTATGAAATTCACGGGATTGCTGAACTCAATTTTTATCCGGTTCACCGAGACTAATGCTACTGAACGCACAAAAAACTCCGACTGATTCTGCAGTGTCGAAACAAACTGCGTCGTGCGCGTAGTATCACCCATCATTCCGTCAACATCGATCAATTGCCGAATACGTACTGTATGCGGACCTTGTTGCATCGAGAAAGGAAATGTCACCAATAAATTTTTTGAGGACTTCCACACAATTCCTGACGATTTGATCGTAGAATCTAATAGAAATACCACATGCTGAAGTTGCGACATAGAAACATCGAATGAAATACCGATGGAGAGTTGATCTCCTGAATTCTGAGTGATGGCAGTAATTATTGGAGCATGATGAGGAGTAACGGAAACAATTTCTGATTGATGACTCTCAATTCCATTCAAGGCCGAGACAGAATAAAAATACCGAATTCCCGCTGTAAGAGTACTGTCAACAAAACTCGTAGTATTGGTTACCGTTGCAAGCAACAGCAATGAATCACCATGTGTTCCCCGATATACGTTATGTGTTGCCGATGTCGAATTCCATGACACACGAATTGTTGTTGAGGAGATCGATACGGCGGACAATCCATACGGAGGAACCGGTGTAGCTCCGTTCATCATCGACCAGAATTCCGTTTTACCATTTGTATTAAAACCCAGATCATTCACTCCGTCGCCATCAAAATCATACACGATCACACTGTTCGATTGTGAGGAATGATGCCACAACGTTTCAAAATTTTTCGTAAATGAATTCCACCGGACCACATATAACGAAGGAGTAAAGGAAATACATAATGCATCCTGCGTGTCTGTGCTCAGCAATTTTACGGCAACAAGACCATTGTCGTATCCGCTTCCTGCTTTTACTCCGACAAAATACTGCTGCCAGATCATAGAGACAGCGCCGGTATCATCGGAAGGTGTATGAGAAAATACTTTTACCGTCCACACAGGCGCATCATATTCACGGTCACTATTCCAATCCAGATTACTATGCCCCGCA
>JALNZH010000240.1 GCA_023229405.1 Bacteroidota bacterium | reverse complement strand
TAATCGCTTGCATATAATATTTCTGAACTAATATCTTCTTTTTGAAATCCTTGACGGACAGGAGAAAATGCAAATGGCTCCCTTATTAGGGGAGCCATTTCGCAGTGCGAGCGTGCCCGGGACTGGACTTGAACCAGCACAGCCTTTCGGCCACAGGCTTCTGAGACCTGCGTGTCTGCCAATTTCACCACCCGGGCAAAGAATAAAAATGAAAGAACAAAAACACTTTAGAAATATTTAACGTCCAGACCTGCGAGGAAGTTTACCCGCCACGCAATATGGTCGGCTAAATTCCCCATTCGGGCATTCGAAACAAAAATTAAATAAAAGAAGAAAGCCAATTTTGGAATGTTGATGATAAAATTGTTCCTTCGGTCGGCACGTTATCCCATCTTACTATGTAATTCGGTTGCGGAACACCGTTTGGGCATTGTATAGTTGAATATAAGAAGAAACCTTTCAGTTTACAAGTAGGTCTTATAAATTATAGAATACGGATTCGAAACTTTTACAATTTGCATACGTTAAAAGACTATTCAATATGAAGGAAAATTCTATGAACTCATCTTCGATACTCCGACTAACCCTCTTTGTTCTTCTCACCGCAGTATTTGTTACAGGTCTCATCGCATATTCACATTCCCGCGGATATTCCGGCAATGAATCCCAAGTGGATGATACGGATGCGATGGTGACTGTTGATGATCTCATTCGAAAATACGAACGTCAATTTACGGTACAGGAAGGCGGGGAAATTATTGTTGAAGCAGATGCCGGGACTATTAAGATCGATTCATGGGATAAAAATGAAGTGAGTGTTGTCGTTGAGATCGACGGAAGCGACAGCCGGGCGGAAAAATATAAAGTGGAATTCAGTCAGGAAGGAAATACGATTACCGTTATCGGAAAAGTCCGCGACAAAAGTTTTTTTAAGTGGCATGTTGGTAATCTTGAAGCAATTTATACAATCTATACTCCAAAGAAATTTAATTCGCGAGTGAATACTTCGGGCGGAAATATTGATGCAAAAAATTTAATCGGTAAAGCGGATTATACCACCAGCGGCGGCAATGTCCAAGTCCAGAAAATAGAAGGAGAAGTTATTCTTTCCACCTCTGGCGGAAATGTTGATGCTGCGGATATTACCGGTACTGTGGACGCAGAAACATCTGGTGGGGATGTGGTGCTGGAAAGTATTGTCGGGAATGTAAAAGGATTTACTTCCGGCGGTGATGTGGAAATTATCGGTGTGGATGGTCGTGTGAAAGGTGGAACGTCCGGCGGTAACGTTACAGTGAAGGTGTCTGGAGAAAATAAAGGAATCGATGTGGAAACATCCGGCGGGGATATTGAAATCTTTGTAAAGGAAGGAATCGGAGCTGATGTGGACGCTGAAACGAGCGGCGGTTCTGTAGACTGTGATCTTCCTGTTACTGTCCGTGGAAAAGTGCGGGAGAGCGAATTGCACGGAAAAATTAACGGTGGCGGCAATCCGATTCACGCTAATACTACCGGTGGCAGTATTCGTATTGCTTTATTGAAATAGCATAACATTATTGTAATCAAAGTCCCGGTATTGTCGCTGCAATATCAGGACTTTTTCATTTTAAAAACCGTATTGTGATCCCAACGGCTGAATTGTTTTTGTTCAAAGTCACGGAGTGACGAAACCGAGGCATCAGCTGCCGGTTGATTCGAATTGAATTTCACTCTTCTTTTCTTATATTTCTTTTATGCAAACGACAATCCTTGGAATAGAAACATCATGTGACGAGACCTCTGTAGCGGTAATTCGCGATGGTACACTCCTTTCCAATGTCATTTCCACACAAATCGTTCATGAACAGTTTGGTGGTGTCGTGCCGGAACTCGCTTCCCGGGCGCATCAGAAACTTATTGTGCCCGTGGTGAACGAAGCAATGGACAATGCCGGAGTGCGAAAAGAAGATCTCAACGCTGTTGCTGTTGCTGTCGGTCCCGGACTGATGGGATCGCTTTTAGTCGGTGTAAATTTTGGAAAGGCATTTGCGTACGGGCTCGACATACCGTTCATTGCCGTCAATCACATGGAAGCACACATCTATTCCAATTTTATTGATGAGCCAGTGCCGCTGTTCCCGTTTATTAATCTTACAGTGTCCGGTGGACATACCCAAATTGTCCTTTTAAAGGATGAATTTGATTATACCATTGTCGGAGAAACAAAAGATGATGCAGCAGGTGAAGCCTTTGATAAAGTCGCCAAAATGTTGAACTTGGGATATCCCGGCGGCCCGCAAATCGATAAATATGCAAAAAATGGAAATCCACAAGCAATCAAATTCCCGAAACCGTACGGTACGGAGAATGATTTTGACTTTAGTTTCAGCGGAATAAAAACATCGGTCCTCTACTATCTGCGCGACAATCACTTGCGGAATGTGCAGATTTCGGAACAACAGCTTGCGAATATTTGTGCAAGTTTTCAATCCACGGTTGTTGAAGTGCTGGTGCAAAAGTCTATCCGCGCGGCGAAATATTACGGTGTGAAAGATATTGCTATCGCCGGTGGCGTCTCGGCAAATTCGCTCCTTCGCAAGGAAATGAAAGGGGCGACACAAGAACACGGACTGAGGTTGTTTATTCCAAAGTTTGAATACTGTACGGATAACGGCGCGATGATTGCCGAAGTTGGATACAGAAAATATCAACGATCGCTTTTTTCACCGATGAACGTAACGGCGACGGCAAATTTAGGATTATGAATCGAATATCGTTAAAATTTCAAGAATATCAGAAACTCAAAAAAGCAGTTATCGTTCCGTATATTTCGCCGGAATTTCCGGTAAAAGGATCGACAGTACCGTTGATTCTAGCGTTGGAACGCTCTGGTGCTTCCATGATTGAAGTGGGTATTCCGTTTTCCGATCCACTTGCGGATGGACCGACAATCCAGCATTCCTCAGAGATCGCAATTAAACATGGAGTAACACTGACAAAAGTGTTGGAACTTGTGAAAGAAGCACGAACGCACACTTCCATTCCGATTATTTTAATGGGATATGTCAATCCGATCATGAGTTACGGATTCGACCGTTTTTTTGAGGCGGCAGCAGCTGCCGGAGTGGACGGCTTGATCGTTCCCGATCTTCCTCCGGAAGAAAGCGATGATTTCAGAACACAATGCAAAAAACATGGACTGAGCACGATCTTCCTAATTGCGCCGACGTCGCCCGATAAACGCATCCGTTATATTGATTCGTTGTCTACCGATTTTTCGTATTGTGTTTCCGTTACAGGCGTAACCGGTGCGAGAACTTCGTTTGGAGGAAATTTCGACGATTTTCTTGGTCGAGTTAAAAAGAATACGTCCAAACCGTTTGTGGTCGGTTTCGGGATTAAAAGCAAAGAGCAGGTTGATCGCATCGCGTCAACAGCGAACGGAGTTGTTGTCGGATCCGCACTGCTGCAGGCAATGGAAGGAAAAACCACTGTGGAAGATGCGGCGGCAGCAGCCTCAAAATTTCTTTCTTCATTGATGTGACTATGGACAATATCGAACATTGGCGTAATCAGATTGACATGCTCGACAAGAAACTTGTAGAGCTATTAAATGAGCGTGCGCGGTATGCTGATGAAATCGGAAAAATAAAAGAGAGAATGGGAATGGAGGCGTATTCACCGAACAGGGAGAAGGAAGTTCTTGAGAATATCATGAAACACAATTCCGGTCCGATGAATGATATGGCGCTTCGCCGGTTGTTTGAACGTATTATCGACGAATCCCGCAAACTTGAACGCGAGGCAATGAGTGAACGGAAAAAAACGAAGTAGCGAACGGATGATACATTCCGTCATCGGTGCGCTCGCCTTCGTACTGATTTTTGGCTGGACCATCTTTTACTTTCCCAATTCTTTTGATTCCTCTCCGAAATTCATCACGGTCAGCAAAGGTCAATCATTCTCCAGTCTTGCGGATTCACTTTCCGATAAAGGAATTATTACCAGCAGTACCACCTTCAAACTTGCCGGTCGCATTCTGGGAGTAACACAAAAGATGCGAGTGGGGAAATATAGTTTTGTTACCGGAGTGACTAACCTGGAAATTCTCGAAGATATCGAAGGGGGATTATCCACGATCAATTCCACCGTGGCATTACGCGAAGGGGTGAGGACAAGGATTTTTGCACGAATATTAAAACGTCACATCGGTATCGATTCTGCACGATTTATGAAAGCGTATTTCGACACATCATTAATCGGTATCTATCCTCATAATGCGCATAGCATTGAAGGATATTTAATGCCGGATACGTATTCATTTTTCTGGCAGGATGACGAACGGGAAATTATTCAACGAATGATCACGGAATTTCGCGAATTTTTTGTCGACTCCCTGCAACAACGGATGCGCTCATTGGGATACGATTTGAATGACGTAATGACGATGGCATCGATCGTGGAGGGAGAAGCAGTGCATGACGATGAGCGGCCGATTATTGCCGGCGTCTATTATAATAGACTTAAGAGGAGAATGAGGCTACAGGCCGATCCTACTGTATGGTTTGTTGTGTCGGACACCTCTAAACGGTTAACGAAGAACAGTCTTAAAGTGAATTCTCCATATAATACCTATCTCAATTACGGACTTCCCCCGGGCCCAATCAGTAATCCGGGACGTCAGTCTATCCTTGCGGCATTGTATCCGGCGAAACACAATTTCGTCTATTTCGTTGCGGACAATAACGGACGACACCGGTTTGCCAGGAATTACGATGAACATCAAAAAAATGTGCGATTATATAGAAAAGCGAGAGCAATTGCGAAAAACAGCATGAAATAATCCTTTCTTGCAACTCCGCACAGGTTTTATTATATTGATACGTTAATTCACAACCAATCAAAGAAAGCATCACAATGAAAAACGATATCCACCCAGAATACAGAAAAGCGGTCGTGGTCTGCGTTTGCGGCAACACGTTTGAAACCCGCTCGAGCATGGGTAACATCCATGTCGAAATCTGCTCTGCGTGTCATCCGTACTATACCGGAAAGCACAAGCTGCTTGACTCTGCCGGTCGTGTTGAGAGATTCAACAAGAAGTATGCGAAAAAGACCGCGGCGCCGACAGCATAATATTTTTTTATGTTGAGTATTTAAAAACGGAATGTATCTTTTGACCATTCCGTTTTTTATTTTAAATCACTTTCACCACGGAGATCACTGAGGGTACGGAGACGAAATTAAATTATAACCCCGCACTCTCAGAAAAAATCATCGGATTATGTATTGATAGCCATAAAAATCTTGGACCTGGTTTATTGGAATCTGCTTACGAAGAATGTCTCTGTTATGAATTACTGAAGTCTGGAATATCGTTTGAACGTCAAAAGGCGATTCCATACCGAGATAAAGAGATTTCCCTCGATTGTGGATATTATTTGGACGTACTTGTTCAAAATGAAATAATACTTGAATTGAAATCGGTAGAATCGATCCTGCCGATCTCTACAGCGCTAACATTGACATACTTGAAATTAACGGGTATACAGGTGGGATTATTGATTAATTTCAATTTTCTTGTTGTTTCGGAGAATATTAAAAGATACGTTTTGGAATGTTTTTCCATGCATTCCGTGTTCTCTGTAGTGTTCTTTTTTAATGCAACGCGTAGTACCTGAAAGGATTTTATGTCCTCACACATTTGTCTTTTTGAAGACATTTACCACCCGAACCTGCTTCCGCTCGTGTATTTCCGTCCGACGTTCAACCTGCGCTGCGGTATTCTTTCGCTGAAGGAAAAAGTGCAGTATGCGTATCCCAAGGCAGAAATCAGTCTGCATTGCAGATCGTATATGGCAGACTATATGCGGTTGCGAAATCCCGGGCACGCAGTAAATGAGATTACTGCAAACGAATGTTTGTTCA
>JALNZH010000239.1 GCA_023229405.1 Bacteroidota bacterium | reverse complement strand
GGATGCGTCTCCCGATAGGGATGCCTTCGGCAGAAGGATGACGTAACTATCTTAGCCTGCGCCTTGCTCACCATGACCGTTTTTCTTGTTTTGCGTAACGTGAGTTACTGAATCAGTTTATATCCTGTTCCATGAATAGTAATGATGTGCTTCGGCGAGGAAGGATCTTTTTCAACGTGTCTCCGCAACTTTACAATGAAATTATCCACCGTGCGGGAGGAGATTGATTCATCGTATCCCCAAACATGCTTCAACAGCTCGTCTCGACTGATGACCTGCTGCTGGTGGATCCACAGATACTTCAGAATATCAAAGTCTTTCGATGTCATTGCGACGGGTTTTCCTTTTTTTTGCGCAGTGTAACTTTCAAAATCAATCTCCAGTGCACCTATTGTTGCTTTCGCCGAAACCGTTTTCGTGTTTACAGGAACTCTGCGTAGGACCGCTTTCACGCGGGCGAGCAGTTCACGCAGACTGAACGGTTTGGTGATGTAGTCATCCGCTCCAAATTCCAGTCCAAGTACTTTATCCACCTCTTCTCCTTTTGCCGTCAGCATAATGATCGGTGCAGTGATTCCCTCCGTCCGCGCATTTTTACAAATGTCGAATCCGGACATTCCGGGCAGCATCACGTCCAGCAGGATCAGATCGAATTTCGCACTGCGGATAGTTTCCATCGCTTTTTTCCCCTCGCCGATTACCTGAACAGTATACCCTTCAAACTCCAGATTGTCGCGGAGGCCGCGCTGCATTTCGGGTTCATCTTCGATAACAAGAATGCGTGCCATAATATTATCTCTCTTTCGTAAGCGGAAGCGTAATAACAAAGGCGCTTCCTTTTCCGTGTTCGCTGGTGATAGAGATCGTGCCTCCATGCGACTGGACAATGTGCTGAACAATCGCTAATCCAAGACCGCTTCCTTTTGCGGTGTGTACAAGTCCACGGGAAACTCGGTAGAATTTTTCAAAGATCTTCGCATGGTGTTCCGGTGCGATGCCGATACCGTGGTCGTGAATGCTGATCTGAACATGTTGTCGTGTATGCTGTGATGTAATGCGAATAAATTTTTCTTCACCGCTGTATTTAATCGCATTATCTATCAGGTTATGTAGCGCCTCTGCAATCGCTTCTTCATCCGCCTGAATGAACGGAATATTTTCCTCCAACATCGTTTCGACAGTGAAATTCAATTTCTCCAGCTGATAGGAATAAATCGTCATTACCGAAGCGATCACATCGTTGATTTTTATGGGTGTAAAGGAATATCTCCGCGTTTTGGATTCCATCCGGGAGAAGTTCAGAATGTTGTTAATTAATCGTGTCAGACGTTCGGTTTCGTGCAAAATGATCGAATAATATTCCCGTTTTTTCTTTTCCGTCTTCACCCGTTTCATTTCCAGCGTTTCGGTAAACATCCTGATGAGCGCAAGCGGTGTGCGGAGTTCATGCGAGACATTTGATACAAAATCGGACTTTAACGCCACCAATTCCATTTCTCGCCGGATGAGCCGGTAAACGAACCAAGCGCCGGCCAATAGTACAATGTCCAGAATGACGATCAGAATGATGTTTCGGTGGAACCGTCCGCGTGCAGCTTCTTCAATCGTGACTCCCTTCAGTCGAATGTTCACAACGTGATCGGGGAAGATCCAAAGCTTTCGCTGATGAGAAAATATTCCCGCAGATTTAGGTGCTGTGGAAAAAACCGTCTGTCCGTCAGAACGTTTCGTCACCGTTAAAAGGAAATCGTTTTGAGCAATATCGGTCAATTTTTTGCCAACAACGCTCTGAATAAAACGATCGGTGTGGACAACAATACCGATAATATTGGACGGTGCGATTGACGGTGCAAATAAAATGACCAACGTGGAATCTGAGTCAATCACCGGTTCAAGTTTTCGGTATGAAAGAGTCCGGTAGCGGATCAACCGATCGATGATTTCAAAATGTTTCTGTAATTGTTCTGTATATTCACGTCGATCGACAGGAAATACGTGGGTCGTTGTGCATGACGTGTCCGTAACGATAATAGACGTAATCGATGGATTTGCTGTGATGATTCGATCGAATGCGTTTTTTGGCAATTCATTTTCTATTTGAGTAGCCCAGCTAGACGCCACATCCAGAATATGTTGGTTAACGGAAAAGAGGATTGCATCCAGCTGGCGTCCGTACATCTGTCCGATCATTTCTTCTGTTTCGTCCAGCGACGAAATTTCATACACCGAATAAAAAAGTGCCGGAAGCATGACGATCACACCGAGTGTGAGAAATATTTTTTTCGTACTATTCATGTGCTGACCGTAAAGATACAAAACGAAACGATAATGAGAAAGGAAAGGTTCAATGCCGAAACTCCAACCTGTTTAATAAACCATCAATAACAGGCGGGAGTTCGTCATATCGATTTTTTGACATTGACCCGGCACATCAACTGAAATATTCAATATACGGAATGGAATTAAGGACTATTGTTATGACGACCATTGAATACCCGATCACTACCGGAGTACGGTTTCTTCGTAATCAGAACATTGCTTTTGTTCCTTATGTCTATGCATATGAACATCGCGGCGGAACTGCAACGTCTGCCCGGGAACTGGGGATTGACGAACACCGGATTATTAAAACATTGGTGATGGAAATCGATCCCCGCAATCAATTTCTTGTGTTGATGCATGGAGATAAAGAAGTTTCAACGAAACAACTTGCAAGAACCTTGAACGTGAAGAGTGTTTCACCCGTTTCGGAGCAGACGGCACAGCGAGTGACAGGATATCAGGTGGGAGGAATTAGTCCTTTCGGTACAAAACAACGGCTGCCGGTGTATGCCGAACAATCCATTTTTGCATTGCCACAGATCGTGATCAACGGTGGAAAAAGAGGATTTCTTGTTGAGGTGGATACTGCTGATGTACAACGGGTGCTGAATGTGATGGTTGTGAATGTTGCTGTGTAATAATATTGCATTACTATTATAGTTTCCGCACCATGCGCAGTATTGACTCTTCCGTTGTATACTGTTCGATCTGATTCAACGGTATCCAGGTCAGATCTTTTGATTCTGTGCTGATAATAAGTTCGTGTGAATCATCCGCTTCGAACAAAAACCGGATATCATAATGAAAATGCTCCGGTTCATTCTTTCGCGCGGGAATCGGATGAACATCCACATCGAAGATTGTTTCTGATACAGGGATGATGTGTTTTAAACCGGATTCTTCCTCCGCCTCGCGAAGCGCCACTGAAAGAGGATCTGAATCTCCGTCCGAATGTCCGCCCAGCTGCAACCATTTTTCCAATTTATAATGATGCGTCAGCAGAGTGAGTGTCCGTTGTTTATTGATAATCAACGCCGAGGCGGTGATGTGGCCGATCAGCAACGAGCGTTCGAAACAGTTCGGATGTGCTTCGACAAAGTCAATAATCTGCTGACGCATCTTCTGTTCGTGTCCATCCGACGGAAGATATGCCGAAAGTTTCATCATTATACCATTTCGATGCATGATTCCGTTGCTTTAATAAATGGAAAAAAGATTATATATGCTGAGGGTCAGTCCCATGGAATGCATCGCTCCATTCATCGTCCAATATTGCGAAAAATATTTCTTCGCCGTTTCGCTTTTGTCAAATTCCTCAAATCGTTGCTGGAACGAATAGGAAACACTCAGAGTGAAATAGGATGAGGCGGGAATTTTAAGAAGCGTGCTGAATCCAAATGCAATAGGATTGGAGATGGAACCTTCATCTTCCGACATCACCGCTTGTTCCGGGCTTGCTTGTGTCGGCGGGTACCAAATGGATGTTGTTCGATAATAATCGGTCGAACCCCATGTCCATACCGGTGAAAGATGCAGGGAGGCTGCGTTACCGTCCGGGTTTTGTCCAAGTGCAGTTCCTACAATAACGCAGAGGATAGTGAGATTTTTTTTCATACGATCTCCTTTTACGAAATAACGTTTTGAGGGTCTCCGGCGATATATGACCGTATATTATTGATGACAACAGTGAGTAATCGCAGTCGTGCTGCTTCGGATGCCCAAGCGAAATGCGGAGTAATAATACAGTTTTTTGCGCTGAGCAAGGGATTCTCTTTTGGCGGCGGTTCGGTGGCAAGAACATCCAGTCCGGCACCTGCAAGCCGGCCATTGTTGAGAGCATCGGCGAGTGCTGCTTCATCTACAAGTCTGCCCCGGCCGGTATTGATGAGTAACGCGGACGGTTTCATTAGTGTCAATCGTTGTGTGTTGATTAGTCGATCAGTCTCTTTTGTGAGTGCACAATGCAAGGAGACAATGTCCGAACGGCGGAGAAGAGAATCGGTGTCGATAATTTCGAATGGCGGGGAAAGTTGAGAAGTAATTAATGCGTCGACAGGCTGTGTGCGGGAGGAACGGGAAGAGACCAACACCTTCATTTCAAATGCTAGGGCGATTTTCGCAACCGCTTTCCCGATATTTCCGTAACCGATAATGCCGAAGGTTTTTCCCGCAAGCTCTGTCAACGGAAAATCCCAGAATGAAAAATCGGAATTTGCACTCCATCGTCCTGAACGTACGGCGTGGGAATGGTGACCTGTATGATGCGTTAACTCCAACAACAACGCGAAGACAAGTTGAGCAACGGAATGTGTGCTGTAAGCGGGAACGTTTGTGACGGTGATATTCTGCGCGTGAGCGGCTGCGATGTCAACAATATTGTACCCGGTAGCAGTGACGCCGATGTATTTTAATCGGGGAAGTTGTGCAAGCGTTTCTTTCGTTAAGGGTACTTTGTTGGTGAGTATCATCACGGCGTTTTTTGCACGATCAAGAATTTCCGATTCAGATGTTCGGTCGTAGATCGCACAGGGGCCGAACGATTGAAGAGTAGACCAGCTAAGATCGCCGGGATTCATTGCATAACCGTCGAGGACTACTATCGTCATAAAAAATAAATAATCGGTTCATTGATCCATTGTATCATTGAATGAATTAATTGACCAAAGATGCAATAATTCATTCCTCAGTTGTTGCCTACTCGATGTCTCTGTCCCGAACTCCAATCAGATATAAAATTCCGTCCAAACCAAGCGTTGAAATTGCCTGTTTTGCTGTCTGTCGCACAATCGGTTTTGCGTTAAAAGCAATGCCAAGTCCGGCGAGGTTGAGCATCGGCAGATCGTTCGCACCGTCCCCGACAGCAATCACCTGTTTCAACGAAATTTGTTCTTTCGCGGCGATTTCTTGCAGTAGTTCCGCTTTTCGTTTCCCGTCGACGATTGTTCCTTTTACAACTCCTGTCACCACTCCGTTAACGATTTCCAATTCATTTGCGAACACATAATCGATGCCGAGTTTTTGTTTCAAGATGTTTCCAAAATAGGTGAATCCTCCGGAGATGATGGCTGTTCTGTAGCCAAGTTTTTTTAATGTAGAGATGAGCCGTTCAGCACCGTCGGTGAACGGAAGTGAATCTCCGATGGCTTTTACTTTTGCTTCTTCCAATCCGTTCAACAGGGAAAGTCGTTTCGTAAAGCTTTGCGTAAAGTCTAATTCACCATGCATGGCGGATTCGGTAATCTTCACCACTTCATCGCCGACGCCACGAGCCTTCGCCAGTTCGTCGATCACTTCGATTTTGATCAGCGTGGAATCCATGTCGAAAACCACCATCCGGCGGTTCCGGCGGTACATCGAATCTGCCTGAAAAGCGATATCGATGTCGAATTCGTGTGTAATGTTCATAAATGCGGAGCGCAAACCGAGTGAATCTTCCAGCTCACCACTCACCAGAAATTCTACGCAGGCACGCATTTCTTCATTCTTTTGATTAAGCGCAGCACGTCCGGAGAGGCGTTCAATAATGTCGATATTCAGTCGGTGATGCTCGATGATACCAGAAACTTTTGCGAGGTGTTGTGCGGTGAT
>JALNZH010000238.1 GCA_023229405.1 Bacteroidota bacterium | reverse complement strand
GATTCTTATGACTGTAACTTTATCTTTTTCATTTTTGGTGTATGATAAAGATGCGAATATTTGTGGTGCAATCAGGAATATTTCTGGCGACGAACAAGGCGAGAAACGCTTTTCACTGTCACCCCCTCCTGCCTTGCCCACCTACGGCAAGTAAACTGGCAAGTGGGGATGTTTTTGGCGGTGGTTGAAACATGTTAAAAAACTTTTTCTCCTCGCAAATTCTACTTTCCTGGAAGCCGATAGAATCACTCGGGCATAACAGTGTTTTTTTGTTCATCCATATCAAGGCCGACATTTTTCCCGTTTGTTGCGCTGAAGGATCATTCCAACCTGCTTCTTGACCATTGATAACCGGTGGGCAGGTGTTTCAGAATCTATTTGTATTCACAGATGCTGAAATCCGTTTGAATGGCAAATGTGTTATCACTGAAAAATAGCTACGACTTATTTTTATCTCTCCTTGAAACACACTCTGTATCTTCCTACATTTGCTAAATCACCGACACAGAATTGGGGGCCGCTATGCGAATTTCTATTACATTCTTTTTTTCACTTGTTGTCCTAATTAGTCTGTCATCCTGTTCAAAAACTGAGGAGACAGTAAAAAAAGAGACGTCGATTATTGTCGCTGTTTCACAGCATCCTCATACGTTCAATCCTGTTATGGCAAAGAATCCGGAAGGTAAGATGATCGCGTCGCTTGTCTATCCCGGTTTATATTTTCAGGAATACGATCTGAAGAAGAATGCGCTGGAGTATAAACCGCAGCTTGCCTCATGGAGTGAACCCTTCGGGTCGTATGTGATGGTGAGGATTAAACCCGGAACGATGTGGTCGGATGACATTCCTGTGAATGCAAAAGATATTGTGTATTCCTACCAGTTGTATGCGAACGAACAGCTTGGTACGGTATGGCGATCGTATCTGAACGGTTTGAAGACAGATGCTGCAGGAAATATTGACATCGCCGCTGCAATCGAGATAGACGATGACAGTACTGTCACATTCAATTTTGTTGATGATGCATCGGTGAATTATGCAGTGTTTACCGTGCCGATCCTTCCGCGCCATCAAATGGATGCGTTGCCGGCGATCCAATTGAAGGCGAGCATCCCGACGAAGACTCCCACTATTGCCGGTCCGTTTCTCGTGGCTGGTTTGAACGAACAGGATTGTATTCTGAAATCGAATTCGCTCTCAACTTTGCCGGCGCCGGCGCGCGTCGATAAGATTATCTTTCGTGTATTGCCCGGAAAAAAAACAACAGTTGATGCGTTTAAAGCTGGACAGTTGGATATAGCTACAAATCTCACCTCAGAAGACATTGCGCAGATCACGGAGGTTCGTGAAGATGTGGATGTCGTGACATTTCCCCCTTTGCGGTATCATGTCATCGGTTGGAATACGATTGATGGCGAATTGTACCGCTCAAGTAATGGCGAAAAAGTAAAAGCCAATAGGATGTTCGGTACTGCCAAACTGCGCCGGGCGATGACCCTAGCGCTGAATCGTGATGAGATCCTGAAGACTATTTTAGGCAGCAATGTGGTAAAAGCATTTGGTCCGGTTTCGCCATTATTTACTCAGGAATACCATGATACACTGCATCAGTTGTATTGTGACCCGGCAGAATCAAAGGTGATACTGATGCGTGACCTCTGGCAAGACCTGACAAAATCCGGCACAATCGAAAAGTTCAACAAGCCGTTCGCATTCGATTTAAAAGTTGCCTCGGATGATGAGAAAGGGAAACAGATTGCCGAACTTGTAAAAAATCAATTAAAAGAAATTAGTGTTGCTGTAACGATTGTTCCGGTCGATCCAAAACTCTTTCCTCAAATGTTGCAAGAGAAGAATTTTGATGCATTTATAGGGGCTATTGATGTTACCTCCGATCTCTCCTTGAAGAATGATTGGGGAATGAATCTCGAAGAAGCAGAACGAAATTTCGTCTCGTTTCGAAACAAGCGGATGAGTGAGATCCTTGATTCGACGTCGACATCTATTGAACCAAGTGAGAAGGTGCGGTTATGGAAGGAATTCCAGGATATCATCCAGGAACAACAGCCGTATACGTTTCTCTATTGGGAATCGCAATATGCGGTGAAATCAAAAAAAGTGAAGGGCGTTGTCTTCACTCCTCGCGGTTTCATCTCGCGTCCCTGGGAATGGTCTGTCGCGGAATAATCAATCAAGAATTCTCTAAGACAGTTCAATTGTTGTATAGCACAAATTTTTTTTCCGGAATGACTGTATAATAAAAAATCCCGTTCTGCACTAAGCACGACGGGATTTTTTTGTTGATTCTTTTGCATTCAATGATTGTCGTACTTCGACTCCGCTCAGTACGACAATCAAAATAAAAAATCTTCGATACTACTTTACAATCGCCAGCAATTCCACTTCAAAAATTAACGTTGAACCGGGCGGAATCGGTCCGGTGGCATTATTGCCATATCCAAGCTGTGCCGGAATGTAGACTTCCCATTTTGATCCGACCGGCATCAATTGTAGCGCTTCAGTCCATCCGGGAATGACTCCGCCGACAGGGAACGTGACTGCTTCGCCACGTTTAAAGGAGTTGTCGAATTCAGTTCCGTTCACCAGAGTACCGCGATAGTGCACTTTCACTTCGTTCGATGCTTTTGGCTTTTTGCCGCTGCCCGCTTTGATCACTTTGTATTGCAATCCGCTTGCCGTGGTGACGACGCCCGGTTTAACCTTATTCTCGGCGAGGAATTTCTCTCCTTCGGCGATCGCCGCACCGGATTGCTGCTGCATTTTCTCCTGCTGTTTTGCCATCATCTTTTGTTGGAACGCCATCATTGTTGACTGAATTTGTTCGTCGCTCAGCATCGGTTTACCGGAGGTATCTGCTGCGTCTTTTAATCCTTGAAGGAATGCGTCGGGAGTAACCTCTATGCCCTGACGTTGAAATGTTCTTCCGACATCAAGTCCGATGCTGTAACTGACACTGTCCTTATCGTTTGTTAATTCGGTCTTCTTTCCTCCGCAGGACATAAGC
Source organism: Bacteroidota bacterium (assembly GCA_023229405.1). GTDB lineage: Bacteria > Bacteroidota > Ignavibacteria > UBA10030 > UBA8401 > UBA8401. The sequence continues at coordinate 2,922 of JALNZH010000238.1, read as the reverse complement.
ACAAAGCAGGCAGAAGCGATCAATAATTGTTTCATGAGATACTTTCGTTATGGTGAAATGGTTAGTGATAGTTCGAGCTACTGAAAAACAAAACTGCCTCCATAGAGGCAGTGGATAATTTTTTCTGGCATAATTTACGATTTGATCACCGGGAAGGCAAGAAAAAACACGAAAATCAGTGACTTAAACACCTTGCTCAGTGCTAATCCCGGGCTCCGAAAACTGCCGTTTATTGTATGTGTATTACTGGTATCGTGGCGTCTGCGGTAACTCGTTTCTGGAGAAAATTTTTGATATTGCAGAAGAATAGACAATTCTTTACCTTGCCCCGCAATGCAATATACGATATCCCTCGATATTTTATTTTCTACGGGGGGGGAGGGGAGTGTTCACCACAAATGGTATGGGATATAACCCATCCGTTCCGCATAAAACATCAGTAAACACACCTCAAGTGATATACATTGACATGCCGGTGTTAGCAAAGTCTTCCCGGACTGAAGTACATTGGCGTTATTCGCCTGCATCTAATTGACATGTGTTTACTCAAATAGGGCGGTGAAGCATAGGGGCGACAAACAGTTCATGTAAAGAACGGCCGCGGGAGAGATGCTGAATATTGTGCAAGAGGAAAATACCGTCACTCACGCTGTCTTCTGAAAAGGAGTCTGTATGTTCTGTTCTTACTGTTCAGAAGTCCTTCCGGATAAATTAAAAAAATATACACACAGTGTGGAACGTTTCATCCCACAGTTATTGTTATCCCATCTTTCGCTTCCTAGCAAACCTCATCACGGTAATACTCTCTCCACTGCGAGTTTGAAAAAACTATTTCGGCCGGGGTACATCAAAAGCGGATGGAGGGGAGGAATAGTAAGTTTTCAGTTTCGCAGTAAGCATCGTACCAAAATAATCGAATCGCAACAGAGGAAAACAACTCTTTCGTTGCCAGACTTGCGGAAATATGATCATGGAATCATTACTCAAACGCCTGCGATATAATATACTGCTTGAGCAGATGGATGACGACGAGTATCAGTTGCTGTTAAAAAAATTGCAGCGACATTCGTACCGGAAGAATGACATTATCATTGATGCGGGCGTTCCAGGTGATCATTTGTATTTGTTAGTGAAGGGAAGAATAAAGATTGTTCGTCGTCTGAAAACCGGCGAGGAGCTTCTTCTTGCATTCCTGCACCAGGGAGATTTTTTCGGCGAGATGGAATTGATCGACGGCCGCGACAGATCGTCCCGGGTGATTGCTGTTGACGATTGCGTACTGTTTACTCTGACAAAACACGATTTTTCACAGCAGCTCAAAAAAAAACACGCATTCTGTTTACGGTTGATGGAGGTGCTGAGTATCCGGTTGCGGTCTTTAAAACATACGTTTATTGCTGAATTGGAACGGAGCAAGGACAAGGCGTCGCAGGAATTTACGAAATTGAAACAGGTAATTGAAGCCACACAGGTCGTCAATTCAACATTGGAACTGGATGAACTTCTGAAAATTATTCTCGAAACTGCGATGGATTTACTGGACGCCGAACGTGGGACCGTATACGTAATTGATGAAAAAAAGAACGAATTGTGGTCGATTATTTTCAAAGGTCCCGAGCAGATAAAGATACAGCTGCACATGGGCCAGGGAATTGCAGGATATGTTGCTGCCACAGGAGATACTGTCAATATTCCAGATGCCTATCTCGATTACCGGTTCAATCCGGAGGTGGACAAAAAATCGGGATTTCACACAAAGACTATTCTCTGCATGCCGATGAAAAACCGCGAAGCAAAAATTATCGGTGTCATCCAGTTGTTAAACAAACGGAACGGAAAATTTACGGTGGATGACGAACAGATCATTTCGGCAATTTCCGTTCCTGCAGCCATTGCTGTGGAAAATGCGCGGCTGTATGCGGAAGAATGTATGATGATAGCAATGGAAAAGGATCTCGTCGCTGCCATGGAGGTGCAAAGAACATTGCTGCCGAGGGAAATGCCAAACGTGAAAAATTTTCGTTTCGCTGCGAAAAGTCTCCCAGCAAAGAATATTGCGGGGGATTTGTACGACTTTATTACTATTGATGAACACCGCATTGCCTTCTGTCTTGGCGATGTTACGGGAAAGGGATTGCCGGCATCGCTGTTGATGGCGAATGCACAAGCTACGCTCCGCAGTAATACATTCTCCAACGTCGCACCCAAAACATGCCTTGAACGTTCCAACAAATTACTCTTTAACACTACCGCCGCCGATAAATTTGTAACGTTATTTTATGGAATATTGGACACCAGCAATCACACCATCTCGTTCTCCAATGCCGGCCAGGAAAATCCGTTCTTCCTCTCCAATGGATCGTTTCGCCGTCGGTTGAGCACCGGCGGAATTCCTCTTGGGCTTATGGCGGATACGCAGTACCAGGAGGAGACGATTGTGATGAACAAGGGGGATTGTATTGTTCTGGTTTCGGACGGAGTGACCGAGGCAATGAATAATAACAACGAATGTTTTTGTGAAGAGAAATTGATGACGGTTATTCATGCCTATGGTCATGTCAATCCGGATGAAATGATTGAAAGAATTTTGGACGCTGTCAGAAGCCATGCCGGTTCAAGTCCGCAATGGGACGATATCACCATCATGGCGATTACGTGCGTCAATGATCCGATGTAATGCCATGATGATCAGTCTGGCATCTGATATAAACAATCATAATTGCGAACAATAATCCTGTGATACACCATCATCCGAACGGATGATAGACTTTCCATCGACCGTGAAAGGAATTTAGGAATGACCTGCCCCCATTGTTCAGAAACACTTCCTGAAGGATCAAAATTCTGCAATCATTGCGGAACGCCGTTAACGTCATCGTCCGACTCCGCCATTCCTGTACCCGATCACGCCGCGTTGCTGCA
>JALNZH010000237.1 GCA_023229405.1 Bacteroidota bacterium | reverse complement strand
TGTTTCCGGTCTCGGATTATTGTTCCTCGTGTCTCTCGCCTTCGGTAGTTTTCAAATGTATGAATATACCGAGTCGGTCGAGTTTTGCGGTTTGACGTGTCATTCGGTGATGAAACCGGAATATACAGCGTATATGTATTCTCCTCATGCACGTGTCTCATGCGCAGAATGCCATGTCGGTTCCGGCGCGGATTGGTACGTGAAATCAAAACTCTCCGGTGCCTATCAAGTGTATTCCGTTTTGTTTAATAAATACAGCCGTCCCATTGAAACTCCAGTACGAAACTTGCGTCCAGCACAGCAAACATGCGAACAATGTCACTGGCCGAAACACTTCTTTGCTGAAAAGCAGATTGAAAAAACATATTTTCTGTCGGATGAAAAAAACACCTCATGGTGGATGAGTCTGCTGTTGAAGATCGGCGGCGGTAATACTGAAACCGGTCCCACTTCTGGTATCCATTGGCACATGAATATCAATAATAAAATCATGTATGCGGCAACGGACAGTCAGAGGCAAGTGATACCGGTTGTGCAGGTGTACGAAAAAAGCGGGAAAATCATAACGTATAAAACCACGGATGAGTCATTCGAAGAAGAGCAATTGAAGTATGCGGAAGTACGGCAGATGGATTGCATCGATTGTCATAACCGCCCCACGCATATTTATCGTACTCCGAATGAAACGGTGAACGAAGCAATGAAACTCGGTTGGATTAACCCGAAACTCCCTTCCGCAAAAGCGATCAGCGTTGAAGCATTGGGATTATCATACGCTACAGAGCAGGGGGCCATGGATAGCATCGGAATATTTATTCGCGATCAATACGCAAATCGGTTTCCCCTTGAACACCGAACGATGAAATCGGATATTGACACCGCAGTGGAGCGAATCAAAAAAATTTATAGCCGAAATTTCTTTCCAGAAATGCGGGTGTCGTGGAAAAATTATCCGAACAATATCGGGCATTTATCTTCACCGGGATGTTTCCGATGCCACGATGGCAAGCATGTAGGCGATAATGGAAAAGTGCTCTCTCGCGATTGTAATACGTGTCATGTTATTCTCGCTCAAAAGCTGGACAAGAAAGACGTTCATGTTTCACTCGATGGCGTGGAATATGAACATCCGGTTGATATCGGCGACGCATGGAAAGAGTTGAACTGTAGCGATTGCCACGGCGCTCAGTAAGTATTGTGGTGGTGTAGAAGATCGAATTCAAGGACTATCGTTTATGGAACATAAACAAGGAGATTGAATGAAACGGCTTCTTCAAAAAATTCCGGATTCGCTGCTTCGAGTCGGTAGTGTCTTTATTGTGTTCATTACGGTTGTTTTGCTGATCCGATCGCTGATACCGGCATCATTAAAAAACAGTGAGGAACATAGGAATGCGACTGTCGAACGGGAGGTCGCACATCCGGTCAAACATGCCGGATCCGAGGTGTGCGCCGATTGTCACGAACAGTATGAGTTGAAGAAAACAGGCTATCATAAGAATTTAGCTTGTGAAACATGTCACGGTGCCGCTCAGGCACATTCCGAAGACCAGGAAATAAAGCCGGTTCTCAACAGGAAACGCGAAGCATGCACACTCTGTCATCTGTTTAATCCCTCCAGACCCACAGGATTTCCACAAATTAATCCCGTCGTTCATAATCCCGGTAAACAGTGTATCACCTGTCATAATCCGCATGATCCGAAACCGCCCAGGGTGCCGAAGGATTGTCAGGCCTGCCATGAACAGATAGAGCGTACAAAAGCTGTTTCGCCACACGTACAGTTGGATTGTACAACATGCCATACGGTGAACGAACAGCATAAAATTACGCCGCGCGTGGTGAAGGCTAATATTCCGAATGACCGGACTTTTTGCGGAAAATGCCATGCCAATGATTCAAAAATAAAAGAAACTCCAAAAGTAGATCTCAGTACGCATGGCGAAAAATATTTATGCTGGGAATGTCATTATCCACATATGCCGGAGGTAAATTGATATGGAACGGAGACGATTCTTTGGAAAAGGATTTACCTTATTAGCCCAATATGGTCTCATCAGCAGTGTATTTAAGCGCGCATCAGCAGAACCGAAAGATTACGATGCATCGAAGCACTATTACGGAATGGGTATCCAGGTCAACAAATGTATTGGATGCGGGAAATGTATGGAAGCGTGTAAGGAAGAAAACGGTGTTTCGAAAGAACCGTTCTATTTTCGCACATGGGTGGAACGGTACAGCATTAAGAAAGACGGTGAAGTAATCGTTCAAAGCATCGATCCGCGGATTGATACATTGGGGAATACCGTTTCCGAAAAAGATGTGATGCGGAGTTTCTTCGTCCCAAAATTATGTAATCAGTGCGACCATCCGCCTTGTGTTCAGGTCTGTCCAGTAGGTGCAACATTTAAAACGGATGATGGCGTTATTCTTGTGGATTCCGAACGGTGCATCGGTTGCCGGTATTGTATCCAGGCGTGTCCCTACGGCGCCCGATATCTTAATCCGGAAACTTCCACCGCCGACAAATGCACATTTTGTTATCATCGAATTACAAAAGGCATGCTGCCGGCGTGTGTGGAGGTCTGTCCTACGCAAGCCCGAATATTCGGCGATACGCGCAGTACGGCTAGTCCGCTGACGCGGTTCAAACGTATGTTCAAATTACATGTCTTGAAACCGTCGCTCAATACCGATCCGAAGGTGCAATATGCCGACTTAGATGGGGAGGTCCGCTGATGAATCCCGCAAATGAACATCTGTATGAAATGCTTCGACAGGTAAGCGGTTACATCTATCCAAACGAGGTAGAATTTCACTGGAGCATTCTTATTGTAGTATATCCGTACCTGACCGGCTTGGTTGCCGGTGCGTTCATCCTTGCCTCGCTGGTAAAGGTATTTAAGGTGAAGCAGCTGCAACCGGTGTACCGCTTGTCTATGCTGACGGCGCTTTCATTTATGATCATTGCACCTCTTCCGTTGCAAATGCATCTCGGTCATTGGGAACGCTCGTATGAGATTTTTCTCACACCGAATTTTACTTCCGCGATGGCGATGTTTGGTTTTGTGTATGCTTGGTATCTGATGGTTGTGCTGCTGTTGGAGATCTGGTTCACCTACCGGCGCGATCTCATCCGGTGGACGGACACCGACAAACCGGTGATGCGGTTTGTGCATCGCGCGTTGGCACTGTTCTCCAAAGACACAAGTGAAGAAGGAGAAAAGTTTGATATGAAGGCGGTAAAATTTATTACGATCATAGGAATACCGTCGGCATTTCTGCTTCACGGGTATGTCGGATTTATTTTCGGATCCATTAAGGCAAATCCTTGGTGGAGTAGCGTTTTGATACCGATCGTGTTTCTTTTCTCCGCTATCGTCTCGGGTATTGCCATGGTGATGCTGTTGTATATGGTTGTGACGCCGTTACGCGGCCAAAAAATCGAAATGGTGTGTGTCGATAAGATGGCATCGTTCCTGTTTGTGGCCGTGGTTATCGATTTCTCGCTTGAGATGCTCGACTTCATTCACCGTCTGTACGAAAGCGAAGAGTCGATCAAGATTCTCTCCGATCTTGTGATGAACAAACTCTTTATCAGTCTTGGGATCGTCCAGGTATTATTGGGTATGATCGTACCGCTTGCTTTGATCTTGTTCATTAAACTATTCAGAGTAGATGAAGAATTAAGAAAACTGTTCTACTTTCTTGGAGCAATCCTTATTCAGATTGGGATTTTTGCGACACGTTGGAATGTGGTGATGGGTGGACAAATGTTTTCAAAGAGTTTTCGCGGCTTGACGGTCTATAAGATGGATATTACCGGTATTGAAGGCTTACTGATGACATTGATCTTATTGCTGATGCCGTTCGCGATCCTTTGGGTGCTGATTAAAGTATTACCCCCGTGGGATGCATCGCCTTCACCGTCATTACATTAAAATTGATTGTATCTTGATGGGAAGCATCGTACAATTAACAGGAAAGGTTTTTCCCATTTGAAGAAATGGAAGTTTCAGCTGATTTCGTAAGTTCGAATTTTACTATGCACAACAGGAGGAAGGTTATGCCGGCAGTTTCTGATCCGAATGTACAAAAGGATAAAAGAGATTTTCTACGATACTTTCTGATTGGCGGAGTTACCGCCTGGTTCGCAGCGGTTATTTACCCGATTATTTCGTACCTCAAACCCCCGCAGCAAGCCGAAGTGATCGTAAAGAGCGTGAAAGCCGGAAAGATTGCAGACTTTGCAAACGACACCGGCACGATCATAAAATTCGGAAACAAGCCGGTTCTCCTTGTTCGCAATGCGAAGGGAGAATTTAAAGCGTTCTCTGCAACCTGCACCCATCTTGACTGTACTGTACAATACCGAAATGATTTCGGGTTGATCTGGTGCGCGTGTCATAACGGGAAATATGACCTGAACGGGAAAAATGTGTCCGGCCCTCCTCCGCGTCCGCTGGAAGTGTATGAAGTGGCTATTCAAGGCGATGAAGTATTGGTCCATAAATCCTAAAGCAAAGGGGAATGGCTATGAGTAAGTTTATTGCAATAATGTACCAATGGCTTGAAGAACGCTTTCATCTTTCGAAAGCGGTGGAATTTATGAACAAAAAATATGTACCAGTTCATCGACATTCGGTCTGGTATTATTTTGGTGGCGTTTCGCTGTTTCTTTTCATCGTCCAGGTTATTACGGGGATTCTTTTGTTAATGTATTACAAAAGCGGGGAGGATCAGGCGTTTGAAAGCATACATTTTATCATGTCGAAAGTGCAATTTGGGTGGTTGATCCGGTCGATCCATAGTTGGGCGGCGAATCTTTTTATTCTTGCCATCATGATTCATATGTTCAGCGTCTATTTCGAACGGGCCTACCGGAAACCGAGGGAATTAACATGGCTGAGCGGCATGCTGATGCTCTTTATTGCTATGACATTCGGTTTCAGCGGTTACCTGCTACCGTGGAACGAGGTATCGTATTTCGCCACAAAAGTAGGAACGGATATTGCCGGCGTTATTCCGGTGATTGGCGAACCGATGTTAATATTTCTCCGGGGTGGCGAGGATGTAACTGGTGCGACATTGTCGAGATTTTTCGGATTACATGTTGCAATCCTTCCTGTTGCTTTTAGTCTCATTCTTGGTATCCATTTACTGTTTGTTCAGGTTCAAGGAATGAGCACGCCGATTCATATGCAGCATCTGAAAGAATCTGAAATAAAGAAAATGCCGTTCTTTCCCAATTTTGTTTTGCGGGATCTTCTCCTATGGCTGATCGTCCTGAATATTCTCGCAATCCTTGCGGTTTTTTTCCCATGGGAATTGGGTAATAAGGCCGATCCGTTTTTACCAGCACCCGCCGGAATAAAACCGGAGTGGTATTTCCTGTTTATGTTCCAGACGTTGAAATATATACCGGGTCACATCCTTTTTATCGACGGAGAATTGTTTGGTATACTCATGTTCGGTGTTGGCGGTCTGTTGTGGATGATGGTGCCGTTTTGGGACCGGGAAAGTTCACAGGGAAAAATAAATAAAAAGGTCAGTTACTTTGGACTGTTCATTGTGGCATTCATTATTACTCTTACTATCATAGGATGGCTCGCATGAAAATAATGAAGACGATCTTCCTTGGTGCTGCGGTGATAATGATTGTTCACAATATTTCTTTTGCTGATGATCAGTGTTATACCTGCCATGCCGGATTAGGCGATACGCCGTCGCAAAAATTTTCTAGGGATGTACATTTTAAGAAAGGGATTTCTTGCAATGCCTGCCACGGCGGGAATGCGTCGTCGGACGACATGGATATTGCGATGAGCAAACAGGAGGGATATACCGGTGTGCCGAAAGGGGACGCCATTTCGACCGCTTGCGCAAAATGCCACGCCTCTGCAGAAACCATGAAAAAGTATGGTTCAGTATTGCCGACAAACCAATGGA
>JALNZH010000236.1 GCA_023229405.1 Bacteroidota bacterium | reverse complement strand
ATCGGAAGAGAGTATTGTATGTTTTTGTTTTCGCATCCGCCCCCTTTCAGAAGCAATTTTACTTCGATTTCATCATTATTCTCCCACTGTTCCCAATGCATCACCGGTGTACCGGAACCAAGATTGTCTCCGCTGTTCTTGCCGGTAAGTGAATCGACGGAATTGGATCGCAGTTTTCCCGAGGTAGTACTCTCGGAAATCGCTTCCCGGATCCTCCGCTTCATCTCGATCTGATTGGCACCGACAGGAGCATGAATAAAAAATGTCGGCATGCCGGTGTCCTGACAAATAGGTCCGACAACGTCACACGCCATATCAATATTGGTGGCGATGGTTTCTAACGCCAGTGCAGATCGTGTTCCTTCTGTTTCGCGCTGCTGTGCCGTTTTAATCGCTTTTCGGACATCAGGGGGGAGATTACTTGAAGTGTCTGCGATGAGTTCCAGAATGCTGTGTTTAAATTCGGTCATACAACCTTCCTCAACGAATATCCTCGCTCCAGTAGGTAAAATTTTCACCTTGATTCAATAATGTAATCTTATTGGGAACCACCTGTAATATTACCTGATTGGCGGATTCGTCGAATGATATGTCAAGTGTAAAGAAAAATTTGAAATAGATACTTTGCTCTTTGCTTTTGGCATCCTGCGCCGTTTGTTTGTTCACAAACCAAGTGAATTCAGGTTTTGTATTGAGATGAATATACGCTCTTCGGTAACCGCCGGAATTTTTTTCCGTTATGGTAACATACTTATTGTTTGGGATGATAACCGCAATATCTTTTTTCTTTGGCTGTATCAGAATTTGGGTGGGGGATTTGATTCCGTATGTTTGGTTATCCGCATCGTATTTATTCAATTCTGCGTTTAACCATACCGAGAATACTTTTGAATTCAGTTTGTTATCGCTGTAGAATTTTCTGATCTTGGTGATATACTCATCTTTGGCTTTTCTGAGACGGTCGTTATATTCAACAGTAGATTCGAATTCATTCTTTTCGGAAATATTTCCTTGATATTCATCGGCGAGTACTTTTAAACCATCCCAGGCAGTTTTAATGATATCCATACACTGTTCGGGTGTCAAAGTCTGGTTTGGATCGTGCGTTTCAAGTATCGATTGTGAGCGTAGAGACGATGAAAGCATCACGATGAGAACGAACAATGTCGAAAACTTCATAGCGGCATCCTTTTGATTTTCTGGCTGAAATATACAACTTTTTTCGTGATTTTGTAGAAAAATCTGATGAAATTCAACAAATGAGATCTTTTACTCTACTATGTTCCTCCGTAGTCTTCTGCATTCTGATACTTGACGGATGCGATGAAGGATTAAATCCCAACAATGTCAGTGAACCGGGTTTTGGAGGGAGTATTACATTTGTCGGATCGCTTCCTCCCGCAGATAGTTTAAACGATCTCCGCATCGTTGCCGTTCCATATTATCCAATCGATACATTATACCAGACGTTAATCATTAAAGTGATTGAAGGAGTAATTCCATTTAGCGCCGATATCCGCTCTTCGGTCGATTCCGGCAAAACCGTCCAGTATGAAATGTTCCTGAAACCAAAGATCTATTATTATGTCGCCATCGTTCAGCAATATGGACAAGATGTTTTTTCCCAATGGAAAGTGGTGAGCGTTTATTCCGTATCACCGAACGATCCATCACCCAAAAGCTTGGTGATCGGGGATGGGAAATTTACAAATAATGTTAACTTCACTGTCGATTTTTATCATTTACCCCCTCAACCAGTCAGGATCCATTAATGCTTCTCGTTATCTGTTTGGTGATACTGTCTGTATTAAGGGAGCCCTATTTCTGTAAAAAGATATTCTTTATACGAAAATTGGTTTATGCCATTTTGTGTCTGACAACTAACGTATGGACGCAAGGAGGTATTGCTATAACGGGAAAAGTGGTTTCGTTGGAGGATGGTGCACCTATCATCGGAGCATCTGTCGTAGTGGTGAATACAACTATAGGAACGGCGACCGATGCGGAGGGGAAGTTTTCACTCGTTTTCGTACCGAGCAATCGCAGAACCATTTCTGTCTCTGCCGTTGGGTACAAGTCTGCATCGAAGATAGCCGGGCAGTTCGATTCATTGGAACTCCTGTTTTCCCTTATACCGTCGGTGATACAAGCGCAGACCGTTGTGGTAACGGCAAACAAACGGGAGCAATCATTGGAAGAAGTTCCCGTCAGTATGAGCATTATCGAAGCAAGGGCTTTTGAACAGCGAAACACAATTGCACTGGATGATGTGCTCCGATATGTTCCTGGCGTAAATTTTCAGCAATCGCAGGTTAATATCCGGGCATCGAGCGGGTACAGCCGCGGCGTTGGAAGCCGGGTGCTGCTGCTGATGGATGGCGTTCCGCTGCTTTCCGGAGATACGGGAGAAATTACATTCGAGTCGATTCCAGTATTCCAGATTGACAAAGTGGAAGTGGTGAAGGGGGCAGGTTCGGCATTATACGGATCGGGAGCACTGGGAGGCGTGATTAATGTATTGACGAAGGAGGTTGACGAACATACCACGGTGTGGTGGAAATTGTACGGTGGTGTATACTCCGATCCTGCATACGACCAATGGAAGTGGAGCAATAATACTCGATGGATGAATGGCCAGTCGATCGGCTTTTCGACGAGATCGGAAGACGCAGCTGTCGCCGCATCCGTGCAGCGTATCTCGGACGACGGTTACCGCGAACAGGATTGGCGAAGAAAATACAGCGCGTTCTTGAAAGCACAATATGATCTTTCTCCATATCAATCTATTACCGTTACATCGAATCTGTTTCAACAATACCGCGGGGACTTTCTCTGGTGGAAGGATTTGAAAAACGCTCTTCGTCCAGCAGATGCACAGAAAAACATTACTGTATCATCACTTCGATTTAATAATGCCGTTCAATATAAACACTTTGTTACGAACGATTTTTATTATGAAACGAAGGCTGTTCACTTTAGAGGAAATTGGTATCGAGACAGCCTCAATAATAAACGGATGGATGAGTCAATCTCGGATGCGGTGGTTGCGGAACTGCAAGGAAATCTTTCTATCGGCAGCAACAATATCTTTACAGCCGGAATTGTCGGCAATTATGAGCGTGTGAAAGCGAATATTTTCGGAAATCATTACGGGAACGGTGCCGCTCTGTACCTTCAGAATGAATATATGGTTACCAAAGGATTTTCGGCGATCGCCGGACTTCGCCACGATTTTCAGCAGGTGATCGGGCTTCAACAGTATCAACAGACAAATCCGAAATTAGGAGTACGTTACACAATAGAAGAAGGGCACACAGTTCGATTATCCGCTGGGAGAGGATTTCGCGCTCCGTCCATCGGAGAATTGTATACTTCTACAAAAAACACCGGCAGTGTTGCTATTATTATTCCAAGCATAAACCTTCAGCCGGAACACAGCGAAGCATACGAGATCAGCAGTTCGAACAATCTCACTGAAAACCTCCGACTGGAGACGGCGCTCTTCCATTCCGATTACAGCGACCTTATTGAACCGAACGTGCAGAGTGATACGGCAGTAAAAGCAGTGACGTTGAACTTTAGAAATATTACGCAGGCAAGAATCCGGGGGTTTGAACTCAGCGTACTGACGTCGTTTTTATCCCATTCCGTAACCGTGGATGGACATTATAATTACAACTGGGCAATTGATACGAAAACAGGAGCATTTCTCCGCTTCCGCCCTAGGCATATTGCCAGCATCAACGCAGAATGGACAAAGAAACCCTTTGAGTTCGGTGCGGATTATCGGTTCGTGAGCCGTATTGAAGCCATCGACGACAAATTGGTGGAACTGGCGCCGATCAAAAATGGCAGTCAGCGCGTCGCCAATCATATTGTTGATGCGCGGTGCGGTTTGAATCTCATTGAATTTGGAATCCCGGTCCGGGCGACATTGAACATTAATAATCTGTTCGGATATAATTACAACGAATTGATCGGGAATATTTCACCCCCGCGGCATTTCGTTCTATCGTTTGAAGGAATTTTACAGTGAATATATTACAGGTCCTTTCCCAGTTTGAGGTAACAGGTGCGGAAACCTTTGCAGCTACGCTGGCGGACACGCAGATCGCTGAAGGGCATTCCGTCTACATCATCTCTGACAACTTTTATACTCCCACAAAAGCGCAGGTGATTTCACATCCCATTGGCAAACGGGATATTGCTCAACGGAAAAAGAACATTGCATTTCTGAAACAATTCATTAACAGCCATCAGATCGATGTCGTCCATGCACACTCTCGCGCTGCGAGCTGGGTCTGTTATTTCGCGACACGAATCGGAGATGTACCGTTAGTATCTTCCATTCACGGAAGGCAGCACCTTCATTTTTCTTCGAAACTGTTTTCTATCTATGGTGAAAAACGGGTTGCCGTCTGTAAATCGATTTATGATCATCTAAACCGTGATTTAAAATACCCGTTGGATACATTAGCACTTGTTCACAATGGAATCGATCTGACAAAATGGGAGTTGAAACCGCATCGCCCGCCACAACGGGAGAAAAAGATTGTTTCATTCGTCGGACGTCTTTCGGGATTTAAAGGGGACACATTGCTGATTATCGTGGAACAGGTATTCCCGAAAATTTATGAAACGTACCGCAATGTGGAATTTCATATCATCGGCGGAATGAATGAAAAGAGTAAGATCATTCCCGCTATCCATGCGATAAATCGCAAGGTGGGAACAGATTTTATTATAGCAAAAGGTTTCAGCAAGGATGTTGAAAAAATTTATCGCGAATCAGACTTGATCGTCGGTTCGGGCAGGGTGGCGATGGAAGCTCTGGCGTGCGGTTCTCCGGTTGTGTCGATCGGCGAATCGAACTTTGTCGGGATTATTTCGGAAGAAACCGCCAAAGAAGCATTGGTAACGAACTTCGGCGATCTGGATGCGCGGAGGCCGATCGATGTGTCAGAGTCTGTCCGGTCCATCCTGTTCGCATTGGAACATCCGGATAAAATATCTGGAGCATGGGGGCGTGAATTTATTGAAAAGAATTTCGAGATCACAGCTGTCACTTCACAATTGAATGCAGTTTACACCGAAGCCGTTGCCAAAAAGAAAAGGAGCACTGAGGTGCCCGTACTGTCGTATTACCGCATTGCTTTCGGTGATACAGATTCTCCTGCGATTGCAAAACCAACGGCATCATTCCGGAATTGGAAATATTGCGCGGACCTGTTTGGCAATAATCGCGCAGGGATTCGAGAGGGGGAAGAACACTTAATTTCTGCCAGAGAATTTGAAGCACAGCTGACATTTTTGAAATCGAACGGATTCACTTCGTTGAATTTTTTTGATCTGCAGGAGATCTCCGCATTTAAAAAACGACTTCCACAAAAGCCGGTGGTGTTAACATTTGATCCGTTGGCCGATAATTTCTCGAATGCAGCCCCATTGTTACAACGGTACGGTTTTACGGCAGTGTTCATGGTACAAACGAACCAACAGTCGATTGATGGTCTTCAATGTATATCATTCGATCAGGCGCGAAAACTGCAGGCAAACGGTTTTGAGATCGGTTCATTCTCTCACGCCAAACCAAAAATGAATCTTGTTGCTGATGCAGAGAAGGTAAATGAAATTGCCGGATCGAAAAAAATATTGGAGGAAGAGCTTTCCTCAGCAGTAATTACGTTTACCTATCCGAACGGATATGTAAATGAAATGATCAAAGGTATGGTGAAAGATGCAGGGTATGTATTTGCACTCTGCATGGAAGAAGGTCGGAGAAATTTCTGGCTGGATCCGCTGAAAGTTCGTCGGATTAAGGTATTTGCCAGCACATCGAAATTTTCATTTTGGAAAAAAACATCAGGAAGGTATTTGTGGTATAAATATGTTTATTGACTCTCATTGCCATCTGTTTTATGAGGATTTTAAGGACGATCTGGCTGAAGTTATCCGG
>JALNZH010000235.1 GCA_023229405.1 Bacteroidota bacterium | reverse complement strand
TGTTTCAGGAATTCACCACGGTGTTCTGTACGATCGATGCCGTTGATATCGGAAAAAAGGTACGTATTCAACGCTTGCCGCGTACGCGTATCATGTCCGTGTCGGTTCGATTCAACCGTCGACGCGCGCACTTTGGCAACGATTAAACCGATCGATCCGACGGCGATCAGGAACAGCGCAAAAAATGTCGTAACAAGTACAAAGAGAAAAAAAATGGAGGTATCTCCTGATGTTTTAATTGACGTGCGTTGTGAAGGACACTACCGATCGGACAGAAGTCCGTTCGAAGACATTTTTCATCATTGGAAGGTAGAATTTCCAGAAGAACCGGGTCTGGTCCGAAACAAAATAGAACGAAAACAGTTTTGTCATTAAAAATTCCACGTTCCAGTATTCAGTCAGCATCGTTTCGACGCTATTGTCTGCAAAATCCCCCGCAAAATACATCTTTCGTTCATTCGATCCGGAAACAACCACCGCCGGAAATGACAGCGGTAATCCAGCGGCATCCATCTTGTCCGCCCCCTTGGACGAACATTGAATTTCATAGTGAGCAATCACTTGAGCAGATGAATCAACATCGAGATATTCGAAGAAATAATAGTACGGTATCTCGTCCTCCGTACCCTCCAGCAGCGGATGTTCCGAGTTCCGAATGAACACTGGCGTGTGCGCCAGGTCCGCGGATTCCAGCACAACAACATCGGGCCGGTCGTCCCCAAGACTCCTGTTGACGACAATAATAATTCCGCGTCCTGAATATCTCCACGGTGAATGAGATTTTTTCTCATAAAGATCTTTCATCCACCGCGCCGCAGTATTCAGATTATCATAATACCGACCGAGTGCACCGGTGTAATGAACTCCGAACATTCGTTCCAGCCGCCGTTGCGTCGTCCGATCCTTCAATTGCGGATCCTGCAGCGTATTAAACTCCGCGATTGTCGTTCTGCCGAGCGAATCAAATTGTTCGATAACATCCATTTCTTCGTCGGATAATCCGCCGTATTCCATTTCGACAGGAATGTAATGATCTGGCAACAACCGTTCATAACTGTCATACTCCATTGGGTACCGATATACTCCGTACGTATCGGCAATATAAAGAAGATCGGTCTGACGCAGTTGCAGTTTCGCTACAGTACTGGAAGAACTGTCTTTCGGGAAAAATCCGTAATATTCTTTTTCGGCGTCATAGTACGTGTTTGTGACCGGATTGACATATTTCCAATGATTCATCAGCCAGAAGAGCGAACGGTGTTCGCGAAAATTCATCGCTGTGGTTTTGTCGATCACAAAGAGTGAGAGCGGGTGAGTAGGTTGGAAATTCCAATACACGTACGGAAGAACAAACACAATGATCAAAAGTGATGCAATTGCAACGATGATCTTGTGGGTATAAATGAACCGCTTTTTTGAGCGTTGCATGCGTCTGGGGTCAAGACTTGCTGCGTGCGAGCACTGTTTTAATTCGAACGATAAATTCCTGCGGACTAAAGGGCTTTTTAATGTAGTCCTCTACACCAAGCTCGAATCCTTCCACAATCTCTTTCTCAAGCGTGCGTGAGGTCAGCATCACTGTCGGAATTGATTTGGTCTTAGGGTTCTTCTTCAATTCCATCACCAGTTCTTTCCCTCCCATGATAGGCATCATGACATCGGTAACGATCAGATCAACGTTGTTGTTCTTCAGAAAATCCAATGCTTCTTGGCCGTTATGGGCGGTGTAAACATCATAACCGGAATTTTTCAGTTTAAAAGTGACTAATTGTTCTATGTTGTTGTCGTCTTCGACAATCAGAATTTTGTTTGCCATTGCGCACAATATACGAAAGTATCGGCGGAATGAAAAATTTTCACTCTCCTTTTCCTAGTAAAGAATTCTAGGTTTTTTCGCACACATCTCTATAAGAAACATCTGACACATAGGTAGTCCTTTATTATTCTGAGCACATTCGCTTCGCTCAGTATAAACTTCGCGAAGAATATTGTTCTTTTACTTGCGTGGAAAAAAGAGATTCCCCGCCTGACCGCCTGCAGGCAGGCGCTCCTCGAAATGACATTGCTATGAGATTTTTTAGATGTCTCTACAAATTTACAGGGCTGAAGGTCAGCCCTTTTTATGTTCTTGAATGAACACAATGTAAAGGAAGATCTTATTGTACCAGCATCATTTTCCGAATTGCATGCTGTTGGCCCGCCGACAATCGACAAAAATACAATCCGCTGGAGAGATTGCCGGCGTTAAACTCTGCCAAATACCTTCCGGCAGTCTTATATTCATTCACGATTGTTGATACTTCCCGACCAAGAACATCATACACCTTTAACTGCACCGGACCGGAATACGGCACTTCGTATTGGATGATTGTGAGTGGATTGAACGGATTTGGAAAATTCTGGTGCAGTGCAAAGACCGAAGGAACAGACCGTGTATCTTCCCCGGCATCCGTCGTGCCGTCATCGATCCAATTGCCGACAGAAAATGCCGGGGAGAGAATTTGATCCGCTGCATTTCCGTAACTATCCACCACCCTGATCTTGAGATCGATGGCGACAGAATCTACCGCTGTTGCCGGTGCGAGTGAAACGGTGAACACCTCCCCTTCCTTTTCCGCATCGGACCCAGCCGGTGTTACAGTCAATGGAATCCATTGGGCAGTCTTAAACTTCCGATAAAACGCTTTCGTCGAATCGGTGACCGGTACCTGAAACGGAAATGAAAATACTTTCGAAGAGAACAACAATGTTGCCTTTTCATTCTGAGTGATATTGTTCAACACTCGTCCCTCCGTATTCAGTATCCGAAACGACGTAAATGCGGGTGCATCGGGAACTGTTTTTGACAAATCAAAATCGTTCCTGAGCGTCACCGTCCCTTTGACATTCTTTACCGAATACCCGCGCGACGACATCACCACACTGTATTTGCCTAGTTCGGCAGAGTACGGAAACCGGGGGAAATTATTCAGTGGCTCTTCTACCAGTTTCGACCCCGAAGCATCATAAATCGTATACATTCCCGTATTCAGATCCGAATACCGCGATTCAAACAGACTTCCAAAAAACATCGGATTAAAATGAATGGATGGTCCGAATGCATTGTTGTACGACTGATTGAAGATATGCAGCGGCGATTCTCCGAAATTCAACGTTGCACCGTTGGGGGATTTATAGGACGTCGCAAGTTCCTGTGAAGGGAATCCCATTAACAAACTGTCGTTAACGATAGAAAAATACCGGGTGGACATATCCAAATAATAATCCTTCAGATAACTGCTGTTTGTGTGAAATGCAATCGAAGATGAATATTTTGGATCAACTGTTTTCATCATGTAGAGATCAAACACAATCTCCCCTTCCGGCGCATCAACCGTATCGGCTCCGAACAGCACCGTATTGTAATAGTATTCACCGAGAATATTTTCCGACGAAATGACATCGGAGAAAAACCGTGTTTTTATGACTCCATCCGGCAAAACAAACCGTAGGGTTTGGTGAAAAAAGGTTGCCGACGCATTCGTCACATGAACATCGGACGAAAGTCCTTTGAATGACGCATACTGCGGCAGAACGACTCTTTTCCCGGACTGAATATCCAGTAGTGCTTCAATCGGTTGAAATTCAAATTGTGCGCTCGCCGGTGAAACCATCAGCACTTTCGACCCTGTCTGTAACGACGCATATAAAAATCCGATCGGCAGGTTCACCCGAACGCTTCGTTTCATTTTTTCCGATGTTCCAAACGGTACGGCAGTATTGTCCACTCCCTCAAAATGAATGGCATGAACAGCTTCGGCAGCATCGAATGCAAACGTATCCGATCCATTAAATTGTAATCCCTCTTTTAACACCAGCACCGAGGCGTCGTGATAGAAAATACCGAAATCGTACAATCCCTTCGCTGCGCCGGTGATTTCCACATTCTTCAAGTCCATCCAGCGAATTCGCGAATACATTTTATGGTAATTCGGCGTAAGATAATTGAGGAAACCGGAACCGACGAAAAATGGGTCAGGATGACTGAAGGTGAGTGTCATCCTTGTTGTACGCGCAAACGACCAGGGCAAACGAAGCGTATCCGTCTCGCTACGAATGTGCATCACTCCGTCGTGTAACACGATATCGTCATCCACAATCGGAATGACGACATTATTCACTGCGAGAGTCACAAGCACTGTTTGCAC
Source organism: Bacteroidota bacterium (assembly GCA_023229405.1). Taxonomy (GTDB): domain Bacteria; phylum Bacteroidota; class Ignavibacteria; order UBA10030; family UBA8401; genus UBA8401. Next base: position 1,776 of record JALNZH010000235.1, on the reverse strand, counting down.
TCCGCCGGCAGCGACGGTAAAATTCGAGGGCGCAGCAGAGAGTGTAATACCTGTTGCGCCGCCGGTAAATGAAACAGTGTACTGTTGCGATACATTCTTCCCGTTGCCGACTTTTACCGTTTCTACTTTTGTCCAAGTGGTTTGTGACGGTTCATCCAATCCGTAGCTCAGATGGCTTGGCACTGCATAGGACGAGAGCGCCATGGCACGCATTGCATCCACTTTCCCTCCCCCTTGCAGCATCGGTTTCATACCCAGATCGACTGAAGAATTGACGATCATCGATTTGATCTGCGCCGGTGTTAACGCATGATTGGCGGATTTTAACAACGCGGCAACTCCGGCGATCATCGGCGCCGCCATAGAGGTTCCGCTTTCAATCAGATAACTGTTTCCGGGGGCAAGAGAACGGATAAACACTCCCGGAGCCAAAACATCCGGCTTAATTTCAAACTTCGGACCCGCCGGACCTTTTGATGAAAAATAAGCGAGTTTGTTTACGGAGTCGATGGCACCGACTGTGATGGCCAGCCGCGACGTACCAGGACTGCCAATGGTTTCCATTCCGGTATAAAAAAAATTGTTTTCCTTCCCTTCAATAATTTCTGCAAGCCCTGAATTTCCTGCAGCGATTGCAAACGTTATACCCAACATGGTGGCATTATCGACCGCTACGGAAGCAGCATCATCCGGATTCCCGAAATGAGAACCGAGACTCATATTCACCACGTCGAGCTTATCATCCATATTCCCATCGTTATTAGGATCCACCGTTCGTTCGATTGCGGCAATTACATCATCCGTATTTCCTCCGCCATTTGCGTTTAATACTTTAAACGCATACAGTTTTGCTTTCGGCGCAACTCCTTTCACCTCGGCATCGTCTGCGGCCACAATTCCCGCCACATGCGTGCCATGTCCATGGTCATCCATCGGATCGGTATCGTTATTTGCGAAATCGTACCCTCCAATTACTTTAAACGTCGATCCGATTCCACCTCCCAGTGCCGGATGCAGATAGTCAATCCCCGTATCGATGATTCCAACGACAATCCCTTCACCGGTCACGTTATACTTCGACCATACTTCATTCGCCCGAATCTGGGGAACGGACTTATGGAGGGAGGCGCTCACCGGTCTGTTTTCGTGAACTTTTTTTACATACGGCAACCGTTCAACCGCCGCTATCATTCCATACGGCAAATCGATACTTATACCAAAAAATGAGTGATAGAACTGTCGATGAACAGTGCTGGCCGATCGTACGGCCGGACTATTGGATTTTACCGAAAATGATTGTAGATCGTTGGTGAACTCAATAAATCGCTGCTCGTATGATAATGGAGAAACTTTCGCAAACGAATGTTGCTCAACTAAAAAAAGAGGTTGTTCATTAAACTCCACAATAACGTGAACGATGGAATCGCTTGATACTTCATTCCTAAGCAGCGGCAGTACCGGGCGACGGGAATCGACAGCAGGAGTGAATACTGTTTGTGCTGTAACACTATAGGAAAGCATTATTATAGAGAGAAGGTATTTATAATAGGGCATAGAATACACTATCTGTTGAAAATTAGGTGATTTTTCACGCATGAGAATGAATTTACGATTTCATGGTGAAAAGTTGCACAGTGATTATGATACATACTTGTCCAAAATAAATCATACAAGAGAAAAACTTATTCCTTCTTTTCTTGACGGGGTACCGAAGGAATGCCGACATGGTATAAACATTTGGTCGGCACAAGAAAAGAAGCATAAGAACCCCTTGCA
>JALNZH010000234.1 GCA_023229405.1 Bacteroidota bacterium | reverse complement strand
AGCAAACCAACAATTACTTTCGAAAGTACATTCGGCATTGTCATCCCGAGATATGCCGCGCGGTTGGGGAGCTATGAATTTGTTGCGGATTTTTCACTGATTGTACTTGCGTTTTCGCTCATCAACATCTCCCGGAATCAATACCGTCTTCTCTCTTGGATCAGTATTGCCGCATCAATGATTATTGGCATTATGTCCGGAACGCGTTCGCTCTTTATTATTCTGGCGATTTTTATCGTTATGCTGATATTCTATCAGCGGAAGAAATTGGGATCGGTATTAAAATACGGTGTTGTCGGAGTGATTTTCATTATCATAGCAATGCCGTTTATCATCAGCTATTTCCAAAACTCGCCGCTATTCGCACGCATTCTTGATACGATTTATAAATATCAGACGCAGGGCCTTGTCGGTGCATCGAACAGGAATTTTGAAGCAGGATTTATGTCTTTGATTAATTTCGGCAGTATTTTTGGTCTCGGGTCATATTATTTGAATACTCTTGGACCCAGTGAAATCGTTTCGCATAATGTACTATTTGCCATGTATGGCAAATATGGTGTGTACGGACTCGCCTTCATGCTCGGATTATTTTATAAAGCGTATTCCACATCGAAAAAAGTTTTAAAATTCTCGCCGGACGAATCTGCCAGAAATGAATCGGCATTCTTCTTGGCTCTGTTGTTCGCACTATTTGCTCAGGAAATGAAATACAGTTTTATCCGGGATATGTCTTCTATTTTGGTGTATGCGCTAATGTTCATGACGCTGTTTGTGTTTACACGCAGCGAGCATCGTTTGGAAAAAGGGAATCCGGCATGAGCATTGTCATTTCAAAAATTGTGGGCGGTTTGGGTAATCAAATGTTCCAGTACGCCACCAGCAGGGCGCTCGCACTCAAAAATGAAAGTGATTTGCTATTGGATATTTCAGAATTTCAAACATATACGCTGCGTCCATACGAATTGGGATGTTTTTCCCTACACGTGAATATTGCCGATCCCTCCGCGCTTCGCAGAATTGTTTATCCTGCAGGCACTCTCCGGACAGCATACCGTTGGTTGAAATCGACTGCGAAAACGGGGAAACCGCCGATACGAAAATATTCTGAACCGCATTTCCATTTTGATCCGAATGTCTTTTTGCAGCATGGCAATGTTTATCTGGATGGCTATTGGCAAAGCGAACGATATTTTAAAGATATAGAACATGTTATTCGTAATGATTTTCGTTTTAAACATCAGCCGGATTCTGTGAATCTTGATCTTATACAAAAAATGGGGAATGAATGTTCGGTCAGTCTTCATATCCGAAGAGGAGATTATGTGGCAGATGAACGGTCGAATGCTGTTCATGGAACGATGGGGATAGAATACTATAAAAATGCAGTACAGTATATTGTGGAGCGAGAAGCGAATCCACAGTTTTATATGTTTTCAGATGACCGGCAATGGATAGAACAGAACTTTAAAATTCCATTCCCAATAACGTTTATCTGCCATAATACGGGTTCAAAAAGTTATGAGGACATTCGGTTGATGAGTATGTGCAAACATAATATTATTGCGAACAGCAGTTTTAGCTGGTGGGGTGCGTGGCTTAATAATAATGCCAGCAAAATTGTTATTGCTCCAAAGAAATGGTTTAACGATCCGACAAAAGATACTAAGGATTTATTCCCTGAGTCGTGGATAAAACTTTAAGGAATCATGCATAATCCAAAAGTCACTGTCCTTATGCCCGTCTATAATGGTGAACGATATCTTCGGGATTCGATTGAAAGCGTGTTACATCAAACGTATACGGATTTTGAGTTTTTGATCATTAACGACGGATCAACTGATAGAAGTGTTGAGATTATTGAAACCTATAATGATCAACGGATACGGTTGGTCAGTAATGAAAAGAATCTACAACTTATTGCTACGTTAAATAAAGGATTAACATTGGCGCAAGGTGAATACATTGCGCGAATGGATTGTGATGATATTAGTTTGCCGCACCGGTTGATGAAACAGGTAGATTTTATGGAACTGAATACTGACGTGGGACTTTGCGGCAGTTGGCTGGAACAATTTTCTGAGAAGGGAATGCGAGTTTGGAAAGTTCCTTATCGTGACGCTGAAATTCGCTGCGAAATGCTGTTCAATTCAGTTGTATATCATCCAACGGTAATGATACGAAAGAAAATATTGGATGACTATTCATTGTGCTATGAAAATTTTGTTCATGCTGAAGACTATGCATTATGGACTCGCATCATGGACAGATGCAAAGTAGCTAATATTCCTGAAGTGCTTGTCCGCTATCGTCAACACACAGGTCAAATTGTTAACGTCTATATGCAAGAGAAAATGGCATCTGCTGACAGCATTAGAGAACTACAATTGAATGGATTAGGTATCATTCCAACAAAAGAAGAAATGACTATCCATCATAATCTTTCATATAGTGTTTCGGCTGGTACTATAGGCTACGCACAGGATGTGGGAACATGGCTTACCGCACTGCTCGGGAAAAATAATGTATATAAAAAATATGATTCAAAATATTTTGACTACTTGCTGCACCAAAAATGGTTTTGGACTTGTAATTCATTAACACATTTTGGTTTTCCTGTCTGGAAACTGTATCGAAGCTCACCTGTTTGCAAAAATTATTCGTTATCGTTATATCAAAAAATAAAGTTTTTTATAAAAATGCTGATTCGCTACTCAAAATAGAATACTGCCGCCAATGGAAATTCATAAAATAGCGATTGTTTCAAGCTCATTTTCACCGCATAGCGGGGGTGTTTCCAGCGCGCATTATAATCTTTACCGGTTGCTGAAACAGCAAGGATACGATGTTAGAGTGTTTACCAATGCCGATCCCGATACGTCGCACCATGAAGATGTTGTGAAACAATCGAGCCCAGCTGCAATTCAACGGGTTTTCCGGTTAGCACTATCACTCTATTTTCGTTGGCATAACGATCGGTTGTATCACCGGCAGCTCCATTATATTTTTTTAGCGGCGTGGGCGTCGTTTTTCTTGCGGGGACCGATCCGACGCTTTGGTCCGGATATTTTAATTGTTCCAGATGTTTCCGCACCGTTATATTTTATCGGAAATATTCCCCGATGCAAAACAGTGCTCTTCTCGCATCATAATCCGATGCGCTTTTTGAACAATCCGTTAATTCGATTGCATTCACCGTTAGATGCAGAAAATGCCCGATCAATCGAAATGAAAGCACTGCGTCATGTGGACAGGGTCATCTGTGCATCAGGATATATGCGCGATGTATTTTTAGAAACATATGTTCCGTTTAATCCTAAACAGGTCTCAGTCATACCTATCCCGGTGGACGAAAAATTCATCCGATTGATAGAAAAGAAAAGTGTAACGGAACGTCTCGGATTGAGTGAAGAAACGCTGTGTGTATATATCCCTTCGGCAGGGAGTGATATTAAGGGATCGAAGTACGTTTTTGAGATTATCCGACGGTTGCATGCCTACGCCGCAACCCGGAAACGCGAAATCTGCTTTTATCTTTCTGGTACGATCGGAGAGGAGCTTCGATATGAGTTGAATCAACTCAGCAATACAGTGAAGATCTTTTCGCCGGGAAAAACACGGTATGAAGAAAATCTTGCATACGTCAAATCGTGCTCCTTTATGATTTCACCGACACTGCTGGATAGTTTTGGCATGGCACAGCTTGAATCGCTGCTGTGCGGGCTTCCGGTGGTGACGTTCGACGTTGGCGGGAACAGAGAGATGATGAAAAATGGTGAGAACGGTTTTATCATACCATACCTTAGTGTTGAACAATTGATTTCTTCGGCGGAACAAGTTTGTGATCCGGTTTTACTGGAAACGATGCGAAAAAATATTCAGGAACGCCCATTATTGGAATTTACTTCGATGGCAATTATTGAACAGCTGATTCGGGAGATGGAAATGTTATGAACGAGTCACCTTTAATTTCCGTCGTTATTCCGGCATACAACCGTGCTAAGACGATCACCTATTGTTTGGATTCCATTGTACGACAGACGTATCAAACACTCGAAGTAATTGTTGTGGATGATTGTTCAAAAGATGATACCGTTGCGATCGTCCGCGCTTACCCTGATGCCCGTGTGCGGTGTGTGGTGCTCGATAAAAATTCGGGGGCGCAGGCGGCAAGAAACCGCGGTATTCTGGAAGCGAGGGGAGAATGGATTGCTTTTCAGGATTCGGACGATGAATGGATGCCGGAGAAACTTGATCAACAAGTTGCTGAGTTGCGGTCGGTCGGTTTTCAGCAAATGACGGTGGTGCATACAAACGGATTGATTCACTATGAGGACGGAACATCTAAAATAATTTATTCTCCTGCATTGGAACCAGTACATGGTAAGGATGTGTACGGTATGGTATTAACCGAATCCCGGGTATTATTTCAGGGATTGCTGACATCGAAAGCGGCTCTGCAAAATATTGGTCTTCTGGATGTACATGTGGTTGCGCACCAGGAGTGGGATACCAGCATACGGTTGGGAAAAATTTGCACATTTGCGTATTTATCAGCGCCATACTTTAAATGGCACATCCATTCCGGCGAGACTGTCTCGAGAAATAATGCAAAAGATGTCGAAGGATTCTTTTATATCATCAGCAAGCATTGGAAAGATATTGAAGAAATATGCGGCCAGGTAATTATACGGAAACTAATATATGGTCTATTGCGCCGCTGTTTGGATTTTCGCTTATGGAATTATTACGATATCTATAGAAAAAAACTCAATCCTCCAGTGACTATTCGCTTTGTTTTACTAAGAATCAGCAGAATGCTGCATATCAATCCCAATAAACTGCAATTTAAAAAGCCAATATATTAATTATGCGAATTCGATATACTCAAACTGAAAAGAAATCGATGGTCAAAAGATTTCTAAGGGAAATTACTCCGCTTCATGTTCTGTACAGAATTTTAATCGGAGATATAGATCTTTTAGGATATATCTCGGCTTGGTTAACTAAACCGACATATACAGTGAAGGGGACGGTGAGGAATGGATTCATCCACCTCTATAACAACACATTCACGAACGAGCGATGTGTAGAAATCCCCATTATCTGTAATCTTGCGAAGATTGATACCAGCACTGGGGATGATGTACTCGAAGTGGGCAATGTGTTGTCTCATTATTTCCCCTTGTCGCACGATATCGTCGATAAGTTTGAGAAAGGGAATAATGTTATTAATACGGATATCGTAGAATATTCCCCGAAAAAGCAATATCGTGCCATTGTCAGCATATCGACATTCGAGCATATCGGTTTTGATGATGATGTTATCGATCAGAATAAAGTGATAGAAGCGTTCAACCATGCAAAAACTCTGTTACAGCAGGACGGTATTGTGGCAATCACAATGCCGATCGGATATAATCCGCATATTACTCAGCACCTTGAAACAAATGCCTTTGGTTTTTCCGAAATGATTTTTCTTAAACGTATATCGAAAAAGCAATGGATTGAAACATCGTTGAGCGATGTAAAAAATATCAAGTATGATTCTCCCTTCCCAAGGGGGAATGCCATTGTTGTCGGCATATGGCGAAAGTGAGTTTGATAAATGAAAGTACGCATAGTTTGTTACGAAGATGTGCATGAATGGATTCTGGGTAAGTTCGCATTGAAAATGCGCGATGAGCTCGCAGCAATGAGTGTCGATGTTGATATTGATAAAACAACGTCCGGCAAAGCTGATATTAATCACCATATTATTTACAGTGGATATCCAAACCATTCTTCGACCATTGATACGCTGATGATAACGCATATCGATACCATCGCAAAACGAAACTCACTGCGAAAGAGTCTGGAAACGGCAGAGCACGGTATCTGCATGTCCAAGGAATTGATGCTGGATCTTGCCAGACTTGGTATTCCGCGAGAACGGTTGAGTTTTATCAATCCCGCACACGACGGATTGATTACTCCTAG
>JALNZH010000233.1 GCA_023229405.1 Bacteroidota bacterium | reverse complement strand
GTCTCCCGATAGGGATGCCTTCGGCAGAAGGATGACGTAACTATCTTAGCCTGCGCCTTGCTCACCATGACCGTTTTTCTTGTTTTGCGTAACGTGAGTGATTGAAGTGAGCAATCGTTCAATTTCCTTGCAAGAAGAGATCAACTTTTCTGATTGAAATTTATCCAATGTTTTTGAATCTCTCGATAAGCGCAGCCAATAATTTGTCTCACATGCTTCTTTATTTGAGATCGATAGTTTGTGAATAAAGTCAGCTTTACTCTCAGCTTGATTGGCTTCTTCAACATTAGCTCCGATCGAAGTACCGCTCTTTAAAAGTTGTTTTGATAAAACAAATTCGCGATTCACATTCATTTGTTTTGTGATAAGAATGATTTCAAGTGCAAAAGCATACGATTTGTCTTTGAGCGGATTATTTTTGGTGCTTTCCATAAGCGGGTCTCCTTAGAATGGTTTTGATGTGGACAATTGAATATTTTTCATTGTCAATTGTCCATTATCAATTTTCAATTGGAGAGAATCAATAGTATAACCCCATCCACCAACATTTTTTAATCGTACTCTTCAAACTTTCCTTTGCGTGTAAAAATACTTCCGACCATATCAGTATAATGTGTCGCATGATCGACTTCCTCTTTTGCGATTTTTGAGTTTTGATGTAATCCGTCTAGCACAAACTCCATAGCGGATGCTAAATCGTATTGATTGTTTTCATCCAGCTTGAAATATTTTTTGGTAATATCGTATAACGTTGGGATACGGTTGAGTTCGGCGTAATATGCGTTAAACGGCATATCGTCCGCCACTTGAACCGAGTTTCCTCCTTCGAACCAGTTTACAATCTCGGCATATTCGCTTATCTCTTTTTGCTCTTGCCCCTGCGGTGCACGTTTCATTTTTTTTAGCGGATCGGGGAAATATTTTTTGAATACTTCGCGAGTTGCTTTGCCGATCAACGCTTTGCCTACCTTCAGCGATCCTTCCTGTTCTCCCTCGAATACCAATTCTACTTTACCGGTGACACCCGGAAGTGCATGAGGAAGGTCGCACATGCGCGGGACAATATGTTTTTCGCTAAGAATAATGGCGCGGCGTTCGGCATTGCTGACAAGATTCTCCATTGCAGCAATCGTCAGTCGGGCGCTCACACCGGATTTTTGGTCGACAAATTCACTTTTGCGCGCTTCAAACGCGATGTTCTCGATGATCTCCTTAAAATAGTGCGGCATGTGCAGCTGCAAATCGTTCCGTTTCACCCATGCTTCCTGTTCAGTGATCGTAATTGCATCCTCCAAAGACCGCGGATAGTGCGTGAGAATTTGTGAATCGATCCTGTCCTTTAACGGAGTGATGATGCTTCCGCGATTTGTGTAATCTTCCGGATTTGCAGTGAAGACAAGAAAAACATCCAACGGAATACGGATATTGAATCCTCGAATCTGCACATCTTTTTCTTCCAGAATATTAAATAGACCAACTTGAATGCGCGGTTGAAGATCGGGAAGTTCGTTGATGGCAAAAATGCCACGGTTACTCCGGGGAATCAATCCGAAATGAATTGCACCTTCGTGCGAATAATGCAGTCGCTGTGTTGCCGCTTTAATCGGATCGATATCACCGATCAAATCGGCGATCGTTACATCCGGAGTGGCAAGTTTTTCACTAAAACGTTGGTCCCGGCGAATCCATTCAATTTCGGTTTCGTCTCCGTATTTTTCAACCTGATCAGCGCCGAACTTACTAACTGGAGCGTAGGGATTATCGTTGATCTCACTTCCTTTAATCGTCGGTATATATTCATCCAATAGTAAAGGGAGTTGACGGATCAATCTGGTTTTTGCCTGACCCCGCAACCCGAGCAGGATAATGTCATGTTTCGCTAGAATTGCATTCACCAACGCCGGGATGACAGTGGTTTCATATCCCACAATTCTCGGAAATAATTGTTCATTAGTTTTCAGTTTTTTTATCAAGTTGTTTCGTATTTCATCCTTTACGGAAAGGACGGTATATCCGCTGTTTTTCAGTTCATTGATCGTGCGTGGTTTGTTCATACTGTTTTTTCCTTCACTATCGTTCAATATACTTTCGCGGTGCGCCAAAATCAATTTCTTGGATTTGGTAGAATGATACCGTATTTTTGTTTTATCAGACCGGAAGCACAATGATAATTCCGGTGTGTTTTGGGAATTTCATCACCTACCAACGAACAAGCCGTGATACTACCTCATAAAACATTAGTTCTTCGATTAAGTTCCATTGGCGACATCATTTTGACTTCACCATTGCTACGGACTTTTCGTAATGCTGTGGGAAAAGAAGCCCGGGTAGATTTTGTCGTGCGAAAGGAATATGCAGAATTAGTGAGATCGTGTCATCATCTTTCCATTGTGCATGAGTATGATGTTGCGACGGGATACAAAGGACTGCAAGCGCTTGCACTGCAACTCCGCGAAGAAAAGTATGATCTTGTTATCGATCTGCATGACAGTATCCGGACGAAACTGCTTCGTGCAACATGCAAAGCAGGGGATATCGTCGTCATCGACAAGCGAAAATTTGAACGCTGGCTGCTCGTGAATTTGAAACGGAATGCGTACACGGACAACCTAACAGTGGCGGAGCGATATATTGAAACAGTGGAAAAATTCGGAATTACGAATGACGGCAAAGGACTGGAGATCTTTATTCCTGATACCACATTGTTCGAAGTTTCAGGAAAAATGGCAAAACTGCGCCTGAATCAATTTGAAAAAGTGATCGGTATTTGTCCCGGCTCGAAACACTTCACGAAACGCTGGCAGAGAGAAAAATTTGCAGAAATTGCTATCCGCACTGCTGAACAATATCATGCCAAAGTGCTGCTCTTTGGGGGACGGGACGAACGGGACGACTGCGAATTTGTTAAACAGGAAGTCGTTCGGAGAGTCTCGGAAGAATCAGTTCACAATTTTGCCGGTGAATTCTCTTTGTTGGAGTCCGCCGCCGCACTAGAATTCTGCGATATTGTAGTAACAAACGACAGCGGTCTGATGCACCTGGCCGCGGCAAAACAAAAAAAGATTGTTGCCATTTTCGGTTCCACAGTGAAAGAATTCGGTTTTGCACCCTACGGAACTGAAGCTATTGTAATAGAGAACAATTTGCTTGATTGCCGCCCGTGTACACATATTGGTAGGAAGGATTGTCCGAAAGGCCATTTCAAGTGTATGACCGAAATCGATCCAGATCAAGTGTTTACCTCCATCAAAAACATTCTTGCGTAACATACATTTCATCTCCGCATTACTCCCTTTTAATGATCCGATAAATCTCTGATAATATCCAATGTGTATCTTGCATTGTTATTCACATGCGTTTCACACTTTCTGCCGGGAGTACCATGCGATCATTTGGCTTACATCTTCTTGTTATACTCATTACCATGATTGGAACATCATCAGGCCAATCCAAAGGGACGTTAGAACTTCTCGGAACCTATAAGACTGGTTCCTATAATATCGGGTCGGCAGAAATCGTTGCCCACGATCCGTCCACCCAGCGACTCTATGTGATACGGGGTAATCTGGATACATTAGATATCGTCAGCATTGCCAATCCGAAGATTCCTGTCCGGGTGAAACACGTAACATACCGGGCGCACTTCCCGAGCGCCGCCGGCGCGAATAGTGTGGCTGTCCGCAACGGTATCGATGCAGTTGCCGTCGGTGATTCGGCAACGGTTAACCCACAACAACACATTCGACAGCAACAGCACCAGTAAAAGTCCGGAGCCGGAGGCATTGGCCATCGGTCACATTGGAGACAGCGTTTATGCGTATATCGGTCTGGAACGCATTGGCGGTATCATGGTATACAACATCACCAATGCGAATGCGCCGATGTTCATCCAGTACATTAATAACAGGGACTTCGCCCAGACTTCCGGCTCCGGAACGGTGAATTCCATTGGCGATCTGGGTCCTGAAGGATTGACTTTTATTCCGATGCAGAACAGTCCCAACGGTAGGAATCTTGTTGTGGTTGCTAATGAGATCAGCGGGACGGTTTCGATCTATCAGACCATATCTGGAACTACTTCAGCATCCATTGATGCTGTTGTGCCTACAGAATTTTCACTTATGCAGAATTTTCCAAATCGGTTCAATCCTTCAACAATAATTTCATTTTCATTGCCCTCGGAACGACTGGTGTCGGTTGTTGTGTATAATTTGATCGGTCAGGAAGTGCGAACGCTTGTGAATGAAAAACGAACCGCAGGAAAATATACGATTTCATTCGATGCATCTTCGCTGAGCAGTGGAATGTATTTTTATTCTCTTCGTTCCGGATCGTATGTTGATACTAAAAAAATGACGCTCTTGAAATAGTATCAGGGCGTTATTGTCAATAGTATCATGAAAGACCCGTTTGTCCGGGGTCTTTCCATTTTTTAATGGGAAAGCCATCCAGCGATGAAAAAGAATATAGAACGACGATTGCACAAAGTGAGAATGCTGTGCACCGATGTAGACGGTGTGTTGACCGATTCCGGGATGTATTACGGCGAGAATGGTGTTGAGATGAAAAAATTCTCCACCCGTGATGGCATGGGTTTATCCCTTCTCCGTATCGCCGGGGTGATCATCGTGATCCTTACCAGCGAAAAAACCAAGATCGTCCAGCAGCGCGCGGACAAATTGAAAATCAAGAACCTTTTCCAAGGGGTGAAGGACAAGGCGGAAATGCTCGACGGTTTGCGGAAGAAATATTCATTGTCATGGAAACAGGTTGCCTATATTGGGGATGATATCAACGATCTCGAGGTGATGGGCCACGTCGGATTCGCAGCGACTCCGTCCGACGGCAGCCAGTGGAACAAACGCACCGCACACTATGTGACGAAACGAAAAGGAGGCGAGGGATGCGTACGAGAAGTCTGCGAAATGATCCTTGCCGCAAAGAAACTGGACCGGGACATCGTCAGTTTGTACCGAAACGGGAAGTGATCCAAATTCCTGATGAACCAATGTGAAGATTTCTTGACGCTGCAGACACAGTATTGTAATCTAACATTTACGATTTATTCACCCCTCCTTCATCTCGAAGTAAAATTAGAACTGTATCTTTGTTCATTATGACGGTGAATAAAGGCATCCAAGCGGTATTGAAAGTGTTATTTTTTGTCGTGACTGCTGCAGGCCTGATCTATCTCTTTCGGGATGTCAATAGTTCGGCATTGATGGCAACCATTTCATCGTCGGGCTCCATCGTGTTTATCATATCTGCTGTATACGGCGTTGGAAGTTTGAGTGATACGCTTGCGTGGAAGTTTCTCCTCCCTACACAACGATCGGTCCCTTTCTTAACATTGCTACAGATTCATATCGCGGGTGAATCGTATTATCGTTTCCTTCCTGCCGGAGCCATCGTCGGTGAAAGTGTGAAAGTATTTCTGTTGAAGAGGCATACTTCTGCGGAGACATCGGAAATCCTAACAAGCCTGTTCTTACGGAAGCTCCTCATGGGATTCGCCCAGGTTTTCTATCTTGGGGTGGCCGTTGTCATCGGCATCATGATGAAGACCGGTTCCTCTGTTAAGATGTTTGAATCCATCGCAATGACTGTTGCGTTGATGTTGCTGATTTTGTTCGTCCTGTTCGGATATGCTGTGACACAAGGAAATTTCTGCCGTACCATCCTTTCACTTCTTTTCAGGATCCCTCATCATCGATTTACTGACGCGGTGAAAGAATACGAACATCATTTCCTGGCTGCCGATCGAATGTTGAGTACCTTCTTTGTTTCCCATCGTGTATCCGGTGCCGTTTCATTCCTGTTTTTCACTTTCGGTTGGCTGACCGAATTAGCCGAAACAATCCTGGTCATCGCATTTCTTGGTGTTTCCATCACAATTCCGCAATCAATGCTCTTTGAACCAGTCGTATCCCTGTTGCGTTCTGTTGCATTCATTCTTCCTGCGGGTCTGGGGGTGATGGATGCAGGGTATGT
>JALNZH010000232.1 GCA_023229405.1 Bacteroidota bacterium | reverse complement strand
CGCCAGCATGATTAGAATATTTCCGTGATATCTTCCGCGTTCGCTGGAATCTTGCTGACTGTAGATCTGCACCAAATACTGATGTGACTGCATATTATTCGGGCGCAGTTCAATGACACGCTGATAATAATTTTTTGCCGTATCCGTTCTGCCGAGCACATTGTATGAAAATGCCGCATAAAACAACGCCGTAATATTCTTCGGATCTTTTTCGATCAACTGTTCATAATAGCCGCCTGCTTTTTCATATTTCTTCTGCGTTAGGAAAATAGCGGCCAATGTTCCAATAGCGTCGGTATTACCCTTTTCCAAAATTAACGTCCGCTCTAGAAAGGTGATGGCATTAACCGTATCCTTAATCTGATAGAAAGAAAATCCCATCCGGTAAATTTCATCAGCAGACAACGAATCTCCCGGAAAGGCTTTATAAAGATCAAGAGATTTTTGATATTCTTTTGCCAGATAATAAGAATGCGCCAGCATGAGCTTCATTTCCGTACTTTTGGCATTCATTTGTATTGCCTGTTCGAGTACTGGAATCGCCTCTTTATACGCCCGAGCATTGTAGAGAGAAATTGCATATTTTTCCCATGCTTCTGCATTGTCCTTTTTCAGGTCGGTATATTTTTTAAAGAGCTCCGCCGCTTCCCTCCAGTATGATTTTGTACGGTACATTGTATTCGCAGCGTCGTAAATAGCTTTATCGTTGGTCGGATCCAACTCAATGGATTTCTGTAATGAGGCGATAATCTCTTGAATCTGTGCCGAATTTAATCCACGGTTCTTCAGTATCGTGGTGGCAAGACGATACCACAATACAGGATCGGATGGTTTCAACTGTGTTGCAGTGCGAAGATTGTCGACGGCAAGCACAATCACATTTTGACGGGAATATACTTCAGCCAATCCGACATAGGCATCAACATTTTTCGAATCAATTTCCTTTGCTTTCGAGAAATAAATCGACGCTTTATCTAACGAATCAGTTTCCAAAAAGGTTTGTCCATACGCGATCGGACCTTTGGTGCTTTTTTTATGATATTTCTCCACCTCATTAAATTGTTTTGCTGCTTTATCCCACAATCCTAACTTTCCATATACACGAATAATCGACACAAGTGACGGTTCATACTCATCATCAAAATCGAGTGCCCGCTCCAATGCAGATTGTGCATTCGGTAGATCCCCTTTCAAACGATACGTTTCGCCGAGTAGATAGTTCGCTTCAACATTTCTGGAGTTAGCCGTCAGATATTTTTGAAAATACTGGATTGCTTCGTCATACGAATTTTTTGCAAGCGCTGTTTTCCCGAGCGAAAGCTCATCCTGAGCTACTCCAAATGTAACCAACATGTATAAGATTGCGAAAAATTTCATCATTCTTCCTCTGTATTTTATGGGGTACTTAACTGCACGAGCCGAACAGGCATTGTTGCCGGAACCAACCCATTACTGACAATAATTTTTTGGCCGTCTGAACTTGCTGCAAACGACATAAACCCGAGACCTACCCCTTTGCCAACATTGCGCGCATACACATTCACCGACCGCGAAAGCGGATATAACCGCTGGTAAATGTATGCTTGATGAGGTTGGAAATATTCCATGACCGTCGACGTTGTATCCCGGCGAAACCGGGGATCGCCGATCTCCAGCGTCTGAACATTTTCCGGCATCGATGCCAGCCACGCCGAACTAACGAAACCGATGGCATTTGGATGGCCATTGACTATGTTGAACACTTCGGGAGTAGACAGGCACGGCATAAGATTAGGGGACAACGGTTCATTCCCGACCACATTTTGCTTGATGTATTCATGTACGCCGCTGTTCGGATCTCCAATAGCAATCACAATAGCGCTGGTCAAAGAAGATTTCTTGAATGACGACCATCGGTCCATTCGGCCAATTAGAATACTCTTCAACTCCTCGGTCGAAAGCTGTTCCAATGAATTTTTTTTATTAACGATTACGGCTACGCCGTCATAAGCAATTCTGAGTGAATCGATCTCAAATTCATTCTTCATGGCAACTGCACGTTCTTCATCGTTTAACTGCCGTGCTGTTACGATCAGTCGCACGCTGTCATTCAACAGTTGCACCATCGCCTCCCTCGTAGAGGCGGAATAGTTCACAATTTTCACTTCCTCGTACATCCGCTGAAAGTCCTTCACCTGAATATCGATGACCGGATACAGGTCTTCAGACGTAACCATCGTTAAATTTCCGCTGGTGAGTGTTTCACGTTTTTCAGAGGAACAAGACAGGAACAATACAGCGGATAAGAATACGAGGGAACTGCGAAGCATATTATTCAAACTGACGTTCTTCATCTGCTTGCCGTTGTTTGATCCGAAGAGAAATAAAGCGATAGATACCATACAGAAGAAGTACGACGCCGAACATGATACGAAATTTACCCGGAAGATGGATTTCCTCCGGAAATAACAGGAGCACATACACTCCGAGTCCGAAGAACAACACCGACATTGCATACCCGAAGTATACAAATACTTTCGAAGGATCCATCGTTACCGTTACCGCCCTGCGTTCAATCTGAATTTAAATGGAATTGAAACCCACACTGCAACAGGACCGTTATTCATAATCGCCGGTGTAAATTTCCATTTCATTGCCGCATCAATTGCCGGCTGGTTAAACAATTCTGCATCCGATTTTAACACCTGTGCTTTTTTCGGGTTTCCTTCTTTGTCAACCCAGATCTTTACCCACACTGTACCTTCTACACCGGCGCGCCGAGCAATTTCAGGATAGACCGGTGCTGGATTATTACCCGGAAGCGGCTGTGGTTGTTTTTCCACCGGTACGAAATCTGGTGGCGGGCCATCTTCTTCAATTTTCACATCCGATTCAATTTCTACCGGTCCGCTTCCCAGTCCATCGCCATCGCCTATCGGTGCGGTTGACGCCATTTCTTCCTGAGTTGCAATCGTCTGCTCCGGATTAATTTCAGCATCCGGAACTGGAACTGGAGTTCCAACGGTCGGTTTAGCTACCGGAGCTTCCACTGATACCGCAGGTGCCGATTGAGAATTGGTGATCGACGGTGGAGGTCCTAAATCGCTGTATTTCATGATACGAACAGAATAAACTGGCTCTTCTTCTTCCAATAATATCTGCATACCATAATACGCACCCATTCCCACGAAATGGAAACTTCCGGCGATAATCAGTGCCGTAACAGAATACTTCCGGGATAACATGCGCAATTCCTGATAGCCATAGCCTGTTACTTTTTCGGCTGTTATTTTAGCCATAATGCTTTCTCCATTACTTTACATGGTAAACTTATAACGTTCCGATCTGTTTCTTGTCTTCATCTTTCATCGGCGCCAGACTGAAACGGGAGATCTCGTTGATATTGAGCTCATCCATCACATCAACCATATCAATATACTTTGCTTTCCCGTCCACCTTGATCAATGTGATCAATTTCGGATTTGCTCGGTTCCGGTCTTTCAACAATTTTCCAAGATTGATCAAACGTTCTTTTTTATTGGCTCCATCCACCGTAGTCGGTTTTTCTTCCCCAATATTCCAGAAGATGCGAAAATCATCAGTGATCCGGAGTGTCATCAAGTTAGATGCAGCTACTTCAGCATTTTGATCTGCCGGCGGTAAATTGATTTCCATTGTCTGGGGTTTGCTCATAGATGTCGTCAACATGAAAAAGGTCAACAACAAAAAGGCAACGTCCACCATGGGTGTCATATCAACGCGTACGGCAATGCGTTTACGTTTCTTTTTTCCGCCGTGCTTCTGTTTTCCCTTCGATTGCGATAAATCTACATCTGCCATAGGTCATTACTCCTAAATTTATTTTTCCATATCGGTGACCAGATTAAAACGCGTAATGTTTTCCTTTTGCAGGGTTTCCATAACACCCTGGATCACTTTATATTCCGCATCGCGGTCTGCCTTTATCACCGTCCGAAGTTTCGGATTCCGGATACGGGCATTGCGCAGCAATTCGGGAAGTTCAGTTAAGGTCACAGCAACACCGGCTTTCAAGACGTATTGCGGACCGAACAGTGCACCGCGGAGGTTTTGATTATCCACTCCCAAATAGACACTCCCTTCTTTATCCACTGTCACCGTCATCACATCAACGTCCGGCAGTTTAAAAGCGGAATGTGAAATTGGAATCGATACTTCAGCGACATCCTGCGGTTTGAACGTTGTTGACAACATAAAAAACGTCAACAACAGAAAGCCGACATCCACCATCGGGGTCATATCCAATTTGAACCCGACTCGTTTTGATTTTGACATAGCGGCTCCGCTTTCTGTATTATTCGTGTTTGGACTGCAAGTTCATCAGGATATCTTTGCTCGCTTCATCGATCATGTAGGTCATACCGTCGATCTTTGTGGTGAAGTAGTTGTAAGAAACGATCGCGACGATAGCAATTGCAATTCCACCCGCAGTGTTAATCAACGCTTCTGAGATACCGAGGGACAGAGCGGCAGCATCTGTTGCGCCGGCTTTTGCCAGAGCAGCAAACGAACGAATCATACCAAGCACCGTTCCAAGCAATCCAACCATGGTCGAAATAGAAGCAATGGTGGACAAGGAGATCAGGTTCTTTTCCAGAATAGGCATTTCCAACATGGTCGCTTCTTCAATTACGCGCTTCACTTCTTCCATTTTTTCTTTTTTATTGATGTCCTTCTTTGTCATCAATTCCTGATAACGCTCCAGACCAGTTTTCACAATATTGGCCAGCGAACCGCGTTGTGCATCACATGCTGCGATAGCTGCAGCAATATCGTTGGAATTGAGATTGGTAACGAGGGTTTTCAGGTATTTCGGGAGAGGGCCTTTACCGCCTGCCTTTTTAAGCGAAAGCAACCGTTCAACAACAAATGTTACAACCATAATCGACAATCCGACAAGACCTGCGACGAGGTAACCGCCGTCTTTAATGAATTGGGGCAGCATATATTCATAGATCAAAAATCCGAGGACGAGTGCGCCGAAAATGATGACGAAATTGAGCGAACCTTGTTTCATAAAACGACTCCTTGTAATTGAAAAATAGTAGTTAAATAAGTTATTTACTTGGCAATTGCGTAAATCGCATCCTCGCGTTTTTCCGCAGTGGTAAAGATCGTCGAGAGTTTGGTGACGACGAAGACATTGGTGATACTTTTGTTGACATTACAGAGAATAAGCTTTCCCTGACGGTTCAAATACGACGTGTGCGCAGAAACGAGAGCGCCGATGGCTGAAGAGTTCAGATATTCCACATCACCAAGATCCACAATCAACTTGCGGTTCCCCTGTTCCAACAACGATGCAACTGTTTTCTTCAATTCGTCTGTCTCATCACCTCCAACTAATGAACCCTTGGGTTCCAGAACCACCACTTTGCCATCATCGAGAGTAGAAGATTTGATTTTCATTGAGAAGGCCTCTAACTGTAAAGAAATTCGCGGTGCTATGACCGCTGTCAAATTCGAGTAATATGAAGATAAAGAGAGAGAAGTCAAGTTGCAATAAGAAATTTTGTGTTTTTCAAAGGATTTCATCGCTCCTACGACCTTGTAGGACAAATTCTCACAGAGACTGATTCCGGTTCGCCTCACATGTTCAATTGTGATCTAATAGTCGGAGTAATTCTTCCGGTTCAACAGTAGGCTGCTGGCACATATGGTCCATACAGAGATATGCCGTTGCGCGTCCATTCTTCGATACCATTTCCGACATAAACGGAAATCGGGAGACAAATATTTTTTTCCCCTGTTCGTCCATCATGACAATATTCATATACGGACGAAACACGGCCGATACGATATCGATCATCTGCTTCGCATCATCAACATTTTGAACTGTAATCACAAGATGTTCCGGAACGGCGAGAAAATATTCCACTGCGGCCATCATTCGAGGCATAATCTGGGGTGACTGTTCGAGTAACGCACAAAAATATTTGAGTGATTTTACCGCATAGGAAAGCAATTGTTCGTTGTTGGTGAAATGAAACAAC
>JALNZH010000231.1 GCA_023229405.1 Bacteroidota bacterium | reverse complement strand
ATCGTTAGCATTCTCAACGACATCGAAGAATCGTTTTTGCAGTTCCCGCGTAATTGGTCCCGGTTTGCCGCTACCGATAGTAATTCGGTCAATCGAACGGATAGGTGAAATTTCCGCTGCCGTACCGGTGAAGAATACTTCGTCCGCAACATAAACGATTTCGCGCGGAAGGCTTGCCTCAACCACTGGAATGCCGGCATCTTTAGCAATCTGAAGAACAGTCGCCCGCGTGATACCCGGAAGGATTGCATTGATAAATTGTGGTGTATACAGAACGCCGTTCCGCACCACAAAAATATTCTCGCCGCTACCTTCAGAGATCTGACCGTTCATATCGAGCGCGATTCCCTCTTCATAACCATCAGCGCGCGCCTCCATCTTCATCAATTGCGAATTCAAATAATTCCCGCCGGCTTTTGCCATCGTAGGAAATGTGTTGCCTGCCGCACGCTGCCACGAAGCGAAACGGACTTCGATTCCTTTTTCCAGTGCTTCCGGGCCAAGATATTTTCCCCATTCCCATACGGCGATCGTCAGATCAACCGGGCAGCCCATCGGATAGACACCGACATCACCATATCCACGATATGCGATCGGACGGATATAACATGATTTGAGTTTGTTCGCTTTAATTGTCTCTTTATCGGCCTCCATCACCTGGTCGATAGAGTACGGAATCTCGGCACGGTATAATTTTGCAGAATCGAACAGGCGAGCAATATGCTCACGATGTCGGAAGATTGCGGAGCCTTTTTTTGTTTCGTAGCAGCGGATTCCTTCGAACCACGAACTGCCGTAATGGATTACATGGGAAAGCACATGAATTTTGGCGTCGTTCCAATCAATAAGTTTCCCATTCATCCAGATTTTTTCAACAGGTTTAACAGCCATTATAATCCTCAGAGTTTATGATAATAAGAATAAGAGACATCTGAAAAATCTCATACCAATGTCATTCCGAGGAGTGCCTGCCTTCAGGTGGTCAGGCGGGGAATCTCGATTTTTCACTCAAGTAGAAGAACAAGATTCTTCGCGAAGTTTATACTGAGTGAAGCAAATGTGCTCAGCATGACAAAAGACAACCTATTTTTCAGATGTTTCTAAAACATAGTACTGTAAAAATACAAATTCCCAGCTTCGCAATCACTATCAAATTTCCAGTTGGAAGAGACGGTACGTTTTATATCTCTTCCCCTGCATCGCTTCCGCCGCTCGATTCATCATCACATTATCTTCCAGAATCCAGCTTGCTTCGCCGTATTGATATCCCAGTTTTTTTGCACGAACGGCGGTCTCATAGAACAGCACTCCCGCCGCCCCGGATTTTTGATATTCCGGAATTACGCCGAGGACGATGATGCGGACAAGATCAATTTTTTTCTTAAATACCAACAGCCGGAGCAATCCCCCCAGCAAGCCGCCGTTACGGTTTCCTTTCAGGCGGACGTTGATATCTGGCATCGAAAGTCCGAAACCGACCATTTTTCCCTTTGCTTCGGCAAGCAACACAAGTTCCGGTTCAACGACCATTTTCAAATCTGCGGCAAGAGCTTCAAACTCTTCATCCGTCATTGCCACCGCACCATAATTATACTGCCAAGCCGCATTATATACTTCTTTAATCCGCTTCACTTCATTATCAAAGTCCTTCATATTGATTGCTCGGAAGGTGAGACTGTTCCGCTGTTTCACAATCTCATTTGCGCGGACAAACTTTTCGGTGTACACCGTTTTCTGATCAAGAATATAAGCATATAAATCCTTTTCTTTCTTCAATCCATAATTCAGAATCAATGATTCATAATAATTCGGATTGTACGTCATCAACACAACCGGTGGCTTGTCAAATCCATCCACCAGCAATCCGTATTCGTCATTCACCGATGGGTTCGCCGGTCCCCGCATGGCATTCATCCCTTTTGATGTCAGATATTTTTTTGCAACGTCAAACAGTGCGTTCGCCACTTCTTGTTCGTTCACGCATTCAAAAAATCCGAAAAATCCGACTTTGTCGTTATGTTCTGTATTGTGGTGATGATTCACAATAGCGCCGATTCTGCCGATCACCTTGCCGTCCCGTTCCGCCAGAAATAATTCCATTTCCGAATGTTTGTAGAAGGGATTCTTCTTTTTGTCGATCAGTTTTTCACGATCCATCCTCAACGGCGGAACCCAGTTCGGATCATCTTTATACTGCGTATAGAGAAAATCAATGAATTTTTTTGTATCCGAAGAAGATTGTACCGTTCGAACGGTGAACTGTGCCATACGATTCCTTCAATAAAAAACCACGCTGATCCTGTGCGATCGGCGTGGTTCAGTGGAAAGCATATTATTGATTAACTGATAACGCCAAGTTTTTTTCCGATAATTCCGAAGATCTCAACAATCTTGTCAAGATGTTCAATCTGATGCGTTGCCATATAACTTGTACGAAGCATTTCCAATCCGGGAGGAACACCGGGACGGACGAATGCATTAACGAACACACCGGCTTCGAATAATTCTTTCGTAAATACGAGAGTCTTTTCCGTATCGCCGATAATCACGGAAACGATGCCTGTTTCCGGCTGACCGACAACGTTAAATCCCAATGCCCGCAAACCATTCCGAACGCGATCGGCATTTTGATGCAGTTGCGTTACCAATTCAGGATGCTGTTCGATAATTTCAAGTGCAGCAAGAGCCGATGCTACTGATGCTGGCGTGGGACTGGCCGAAAAGATCAATGCTGGCGACGAGTGCTTAATGTAATTGATCACTGAACGCGTTGAGGCGATAAATCCACCGAGTGAGGCGAACGATTTGCTAAACGTTCCCATGGTAATATCGACGTCCTTTGTCAAGCCGAACTTGCTTGCCGTTCCTCTTCCGCCTACTCCGACAACACCCGTAGCATGCGCATCGTCGCACATGATTCGTGCATTATATTTTTTGGCAATAGCAACAATCGACGGCATATCAACAACTTCGCCGCTGGTGCTGAACACTCCGTCTGTCACAATCAGTTTTCCCGCATCGGCAGGCAGTTTCGAGATCACAGTTTCAAGATGTTTTATGTCATTATGCTTATACCGTACCACTTCGGCGGTCATACCGACTGCCATCATATTTGCCATCACAATACAAGCATGGTTATCCTTATCCGAAATAATATATTCGCCGCGCTGTACAAGAGTAGGGATAATTGCCTGCGCCGTCTGATATCCGGTGGAGATCAATAATACATCTTCATATCCGAGAAACTTTGCTAGACGCGATTCCAATTCATTATGAAGATCGATCGTACCAGTAAGATATCGCGAACCGGAACAACCGGTCCCATATTTTTTTACTGCATTGATCGCAGCTTCTTTTACTTTAGGATGCGCGGTAAGCCCGAGATAATTATTCGAACCGGCCATAATAATTTTTCTGCCGGCCATTTCAACAATCGGGCCTTCGTTTGCTTCAATAGGACGAAAATAAGGATAGAGCCCTGCCGCTTTTACTTCATCGGCACGGGTAAATTCAACGCATTTTTGAAAGAGATCCAATGGAAAAACTCCTTTTTTGACACAGATATTGGTATATTGAGTGTGTTGAATATACCGTAACATCCATCGAAATGCAATTTCAGATTACAAGAATAGAACATTCATGAGTTCACACCCTATCGCCTTCGTTACCGGAGGCACCGGCTTCATCGGAAGCCACCTCATCGACCGATTGTTGTCACAAGGTTACCATGTTCGTGCGCTCGTGAGGAATCCCAAAAAACTCGGATTCCTGAAGAACCTTCCGATTGAGATAATTGAAGGCGACCTGTTTTCCATTGCCGCACTGGAGACAGCAATTACCGACGCCGATTATGTGTATCATGTCGCCGGACTTGTCGCGGCAAAATCGAAGAAAGAATTTTACAGGGGAAATCGCGATGCAACGCGGAATATGATTGAAATCACTGCCCGTGTGAATCCGACTGTGAAGAAATTTGTCCATATCAGCAGTCAAACCGCTGTAGGTCCAGGAAGTGGAATGATGCCTGTGAATGAATCCACAGTTGCCCGGCCGTTAACCACCTATGGAAAAAGTAAACTCGCTTCGGAATTTGAAGTCTTAAAATTTAAAGAAACAATTCCGGTTACCATTCTGCGAGTATCGGCGGTGTATGGACCGCGGGATACGGCAACGTTTGATTATTTTAGATCGGCGTATAAGGGAGTGGAACTGCTGATCGGTTTCCACGATACGTATGTGAGCCTAGTCCATTCCACCGATCTAGTGACCGGAATTATTCTAGCCGGAGAAAATGAGATTGCAAAGGGACAGACCTATTTCCTGGGCAGCGAACAATACTATACCTGGAATGAGATCGGGTATGTGACCAAAAGCGTGCTGAACAAAAAATTGTTCCGCGTCCGAGTTCCGAAACCACTGGTGTTTATCATCGCCGGAATATCTGAGATCGCGTCGAAATTTAAAGAAAAACCGTCCGTGCTGAATTTTGAAAAGGCCTATGATTTGACGCAGGATAATTGGTGCTGCGATATCTCGAAAGCGAAGAACGAGCTCGGATACCGTCAGAATATTACCCTTGTTGACGGTGTGAAAGAAACCATCTCCTGGTATGTTGACAATAAGTGGATATAACAAGTTTGCTGTATCGAGAAACTCCGGCGCGGGCGATGAGTCCGCGCTTCTATTTTTATTTCTCCCCTGTTGTTTGTATTTTACTTCGACAATGACTTTTGTTACCGAAATATTTTTTATCATCCTGCTGATCGTTCTGAATGGAGTCTTTGCTCTTTCAGAGATTGCGATTGTTTCCTCGCGAAAACCCAGATTGCAGCACCTGGCAAACAAAGGCAATCTCCGGGCAAAGGTAGCACTAGATCTTGCCAATACACCCGACCATTTTCTTTCCACTGTTCAAGCTGGTATCACGCTCATCGGCATTCTTGCCGGTGCGTTCGGCGGCGCGACACTCTCCGAATCCGTCGCAGCGTATCTTGTAACATATCCCATGATGGCCGAATATGCCGGACCGATCAGTCTGGCCATCGTCGTTGTCTCAATTACTTTTTTTTCCATCATCATTGGCGAATTGATTCCGAAACAATTGGCGTTAAAAAATCCCGAACGAGTCGCATGCCTGATCGCCGTTCCGATGCGATCGTTATCGGTAGCAATGTATCCTATCGTCCGTTTTCTGACATTCTCTACCAACATCCTCATCCGGACATTCGGCATTAAAGAATCGTCAAATCCGGCTGTGACCGAAGAGGAGATTAAAGTGATGCTGGAGGAAGGGACAAAAGCAGGAATGTTTAACGAGGTGGAACAGGAAATGGTGGAACGCGTTTTCCGTCTGGCAGACAAAAGTGTGAACGCATTGATGACACCACGTACGGAAATCGTTTGGCTGGATGCGGAAGATTCGCTGCTGGAAAACTTCAAAAAAATTAAAGAAAGTTCTCATTCATTTTTTCCGGTCTGCAAAGGTGGAATTGATAATGTGCTGGGTGTGGTGCATGTAAAAGACCTTTTCTCCGCATCGATGGACGAAACAATTGTTTCCCTGGAACAACATCTTCGTAAACCATTATACATCGTCGAGAATGTTCTTGTCGTACAATTGATAGAACAGTTTAAAGAATCCGGAACCCATTTTGCCTTTCTCGTAGATGAATATGGCGGTATCCAGGGATTGCTGACATTGAACGATATTTTGAAAGCGGTCGTCGGCGATGCAATTGATACCAACGACAAAACCAATCCTTATGTTATTCAGCGATCCGACGGATCGTATCTGATCGATGGAGCATTGCTGATCGCCGAGTTCAAAGAACTTTTTAATATCGATACGTTGACCGAAGAAGAAACGGGAAATTATCAGACGATGGCCGGGTTTACCATCAATCATATGGGAAAAATTCCCCGGGCCGGACAGTTGTTCCAGTGGCGCGATCTAACGATTGAAGTGGTTGATATGGACGGCAACAGGGTAGACAAACTATTAATCAACAAACGTACTCCTTCTGCGTGACGAT
>JALNZH010000230.1 GCA_023229405.1 Bacteroidota bacterium | reverse complement strand
ACGGTCACCGTCTCGCCGTTCGAGAGCAGTACGCGGAACTCCACGTTGGGCACAGTGGTGATCAAACTCTGATTGAACTCCCGCTCCAACCGCTCCTGAATAATTTCCATATGCAGCAATCCGAGAAAGCCGCAACGGAATCCGAATCCCAGCGCACCGGATGATTCGGGAACGTAGATCAGCGATGAATCGTTCAACGACAATTTTTCGAGCGAGTCGCGCAGTTCGGCAAATGCATCAGCGTTTGTCGGATAGAGTCCGCTGAAGACCATCGGTTTTACTTCTTTATATCCTGCCAGCGCTTCAGTTGCGCCGTGATATTGTGTGGTGATTGTGTCTCCCACCTTTGTGTCCCGGACATTCTTCAGTCCGGCAATCACGTAACCGACATTCCCAGCTTCCAATTCTTTCGTGCGGCTCTTATTCATGTACAACACGCCGCACTCTTCCACTTCCGCCGTATTGCCGTTGTTAATAAACTTGATCTTTTCTTTTTCTTTCAGCACGCCGTCCACCACACGCACATATGCCACCGCGCCGCGGTACGCATCAAACTTCGAATCAAAAATCAGTGCACGCAGCGGTTTTGACGGATCTCCTTTCGGCGGCGGAACGCGTTTGACGACCGCTTCAAGGATATCTTCGATGCCGATTCCCGCTTTTGCACTGGCACGGATAATTTCTTCATCCTTGCAACCAACCAGTCCTATCACTTCGTCGCGCACTGTTTCCATCATTGTTGAAGCGGAAGGAAGGTCAATCTTATTCATCACCGGAATAATTTCCAATCCTGAATCGATCGCCAAATACAAATTGCTGATTGTCTGTGCTTCTACTCCTTGAGACGCATCAACTACCAGAATTGCTCCCTCACAGGCGGCTAACGAACGAGAAACTTCATACGTAAAGTCGACGTGGCCGGGTGTATCGATAAGGTTTAGCGTGTAGATAACGCCATCCTTTGCCTTATATTCCATCTGGATTGCGTGCAGTTTAATGGTAATGCCGCGTTCTTGCTCCAGATCCATATCATCCAGCACCTGGTTGTTGACGAGGTCCCGTTTGGTGATACGGCCCGTAAATTCCAACAACCGGTCTGCCAACGTAGATTTGCCGTGGTCAATGTGGGCGATAATGCAGAAATTTCTGATATTCTTCATGGAAAAAGCTATAAAAGTCGTTGAGTATCTGAGACGTTGAGTATTTTAGAAACGGCGATAAGTGTTTCTCACCTACTCAACGGCCCACAGCTCTTTAAACAAAAATCCCCGCCGAAATGCTCGCCTTCTCCTCGGGGGTCCTTTCGGACCGACTGGCAGGCTTCACAGGCAGGGTTTCTGGCACTAAAATAGTAATAATAGGAAGGAAGTGCAAGAAATGAGTTTCCCTTTTAATAGAATGGTGTAATAACAAAACCTCGTCATGTCCCGAAGGAATGGCTTTCACGAAGTGAACACTTTGTGGCGGGACCGGTCAGGCGGAGCAGTATCTATCCATGGATA
This sequence comes from Bacteroidota bacterium, assembly GCA_023229405.1. Lineage (GTDB taxonomy): Bacteria > Bacteroidota > Ignavibacteria > UBA10030 > UBA8401 > UBA8401. Next base: position 4,552 of record JALNZH010000230.1, on the reverse strand, counting down.
CGATACCGAAATGCCGTTGTGCGGTACACCTTACAGCAGGATAGGTTCAGAATGAAGAGATCTTGAAAATGCTCATTGATTGTTTCAAACAAAAACTCCTCCTACCATTTTCACAGAAGTAAATTTCTCCGTATCTTTTTCACCATCGTAAAATTTTTAGAGAAACTTTTTTACAATATATCGGGTCAAATAAAGTAAAAACAATGAAAACATCCCTTTTGTTTTTTGTTCTATTCAGTTCTCTACTTCAACTCGTTTCTTATGCTCAAGAATTCACCCGCCTTCCTAACGGTCAACCTTCTTTACACTATTGGCAGCAACAGACGGAGTATACGGTAAAAGCGTCGCTGGATGCGCGAAATAATATTCTACGAGGCACCGGGACGATTACTTACTTTAATAACTCGCCAGACACACTTACATCCATTGTCTGGCATCTGTATCAGAATGTTTTCAGGAAAGATTCCTCCCCACGGAAGATGGAACAGCATTCCAACCGGGCGGAAGTGATCAGCAAAGGGATCGAGATCGAATCGATGGCGATCAACGGTAGTGTTGTTGCGCCGATGGTCGACGAAACGATCATGGAAACCCCGCTTGATTCCCCGCTGCTGCCGAAGACCACAGCAACGATCTCTGTTACCTGGAACTATGATATCCCAAAAGATGCGGATCTGCGTACGGGAAGTGACGGAAAGAATTTCGGAATGGGTCAATGGTATCCGCAAATCGCCGTGTATGACGATGTTCGCGGGTGGAACAGGACGCAGTATCTCGGCATCGCTGAGTTTTATACAGAGTACGGCAATTGGAACGTCGAACTGACCGTGCCGAAAAATTTCATTCTCGCTTCCACCGGTACATTGACCAATGCCAATGAGGTGTTGAGCCCGGAACAGTTTACCCGATTCAATGCGCTGACGAAAGATTCCACAACACGCATCATACTGCCTGATGAGATCGATTCGACATCCGATATGATCAGCGCCGACTCCACCATCTGGAAATTCTCCGCAGAGAATGTGCGGGACTTTGCCTGGGCCGCATCCCCAAATTTTGTATGGGACGGTACGATGACGAATGACGGTGTGCGGATCTATGCATTCTATCATCCTGACGAATATACGGCCTCTACCCCGCTGCTCATGAGCGATGCCTCAAATTGGAACAAGGGTGCACAGATTGCAAAACATTCCATTGAACATTTCTCAAAGAATTTCGGACGCTATGTATATCCCCAGGCAACGGTCGTCTCGGGACCGGTCGTCGGCATGGAATATCCGATGATGATCTTCGCCGAATCCGGCGATGCCGTGATCAACACGCTTGGGTATACCATCGTACACGAGTTAGGGCATGAATGGTTCCCAATGATGGTGGGAAGCAATGAAACGAATTATCCGTTCATGGATGAAGGGTTCGACACGTATATCACTTCCACTGCTATGGAAGCGCAGTTCGGCGACAACGGCATGTTGAAAAAAGAGTTCGTTGATAAATATTCCTGGATGAATCCGCCGTCATCGAACACACGTCTGTTCGAACAACGATTCTATCTGTTTTCTGCTCTGGAGGACAATGAAGCCGCCATCATGTCCCATCCGTATTTGATCCCGTCGAATCAATACGGCATTATGGCCTATAACAAACCCGGTTCCGTACTCGTGATGCTGGAAGATTTAATGGGAAAAGAAAAATTCTCGCAGGCGATGAATGAATATTTTTCGCGCTGGGTGTACAAACATCCGTATCCGGCAGATTTTTTCAATACGATGGAAGATGCCGCCGGACGCGATCTGGATTGGTTCTGGAATCAATGGTTCGATCAAACATGGAAGCTGGACATGTCGGTGAACGATGTGAAGAATGAAGCCTCCAATGGACAATGGCACTCAACGATTACACTGGAGAACGAGGAACAAGCGGTGATGCCGGCAACCCTGAGACTGATATTAGCCGACGGAACATCCCGCGATATCCGATTCTCAGAAACTATCTGGAGCAAAGGACCGATCGCCGCCATCGTCGTCGATTCGCTTCCGGCAAAAGTAACGAATGTGATGATCGATCCGGAGTTGAGGCTTTCTGATGTTGACCGGCTGAACAACTCCTGGTGCATGCCACCCGTTGTGTTCGATTATGGACTGAACATCGCCAATTATTTCCTCTATCCACTTGATGCGTACCGCATCAACGCCGCACCTGTCGTTGGATTCAATCTGCGGGACGGTTTCGAATTGGGAACGAACATCACCGGAAGTTCTATGGCAGCAGATCACAATGTTTCACTGCAAACGAAATACGGCATCCACAGCGATGTCCCGGATTACGAACTTTCCTATTCGACGCCAATCCGCATGTGGGATCCGAAATTGACCACATCGGCCAAAGTGTTCCGGCTGGACGGGTTCAGCGGCTGGCAATGGACCTTCGAGAAATCATTCGATCATCGCAAGAATCTGGCGCGCAGTTACCGTCGATCGTTCGTGATCAATACCAGCATTCTCTCCATCCGCGTGAACGATGACCGTTATCTAGCAAACCGCGCAGAGTGGAACACTGCTGGACATCTGGACGCAGGATTCATCACGTTGAAATATTACGAAAATTATTCCTGGGGAAAATTCACCGTGCGGCTGCAGGATGAGTTCGGAACGCCGACATCGTCATTTAGTTATTCCAAGCTGACGGCGGAAACTAAATTCGACTATTCGTTCCTTGGATTAAAAGCCGCCTGGAGATTCTTCGGCGGAAGTTCTACTGGCGCCGTACCGGTGCAGACGGCGCATTCATTAACACAGTCGTCCACACTGGAACGGTTTGACAGCTGGTTCACCCGTACACCGATTGTCGGCGCATCATTACGCGATAATCTCACAAAATCAGGCGGTGGAAATCTCTTCCTTCAGCATGATACTATTGCTGCTAATGTCGCCGCGATGAATTTTTCCCTGTTGTCCGGACCGTTGGTCCTGTTCGCCGATGCGGGAACTTTGTGGGACTCTTCCTCCGCACGGTTCAAACAATTCTATTATGATGCGGGGATCGGCCTTCAGGTGAATCTCGGAAACATCATGCTGCCGGGCTACTCTTCCGGTCCGATTGGTTTCGGACTTTATTTCCCCATCTACATCAACGACCCGGGTCGGCCGAATGATAATGAGATGGCGTATCGTTGGAGGGTGGTCATCGGGGTAAGGTTGTAAAATACATGGCTTACTTAGGGTGACCGAATTTTGAATAGTCATCCTGTTTCGTGTACGGCGAGTCGAAGGATGACTTACTTACTCACGTTACGCAAAGTGTTGTTTTTAAATAGAATGGTTCGACGTGGCGCAGAAAAGTTGATCATCTTGAGCAATTCCTTCGCTTTTTGTTCCGAAGAAATCGAGACCGTGTCAAAACTCGGGAACCTTTTAAAGATTTAACCCTTCTTCATTAAAATACAAAACCTTATTATTATTGGTTGAGTTTTTTATGAACCATATCACTGGAACTCCACGGGAACAACTGATAATATTTCCCGATGCTGTTGTTGCTCAGCAAGCACAAAGAATGTTGCACACGGAAGAGCTTACGGTGTGCGCCGATGCCGGATATTATGACTGTGTTGATCTTAAAAGTTGCGAAGACCACAGAATCACGACATACGTTCCTATTCCCGGACACCAAGTGTCGAAAAAATCAATGTTCCGACACCAGCGTATTATCCTGACAAATTTACCTCAATGATGCTCTGACCGATACATATCGTTGTCCTCAAGGAGAATCGATGCATCGGTTTGCTTCCAAACGCACAACAAAGGACCAACGCCTGATATACTTGTATCGTACAACTTCGTGCAAGGAGTGTCCCGTGCGTTCTGCCTGTACGCCATCCAAGCGCGGTCGGTATATCAACCGTTGGGAGCACGAGCATGTGCTTGACAATCTCAAACAACGAAAGGAAATTATCGAACATGTCTTTGGCACCATCAAAAAAATTTGGGGATATGGTGCACTGTTACTCAGCGGTATTCACAACGTTCTCAGTGAGTTCGCTTTAATGATGATCACCTACAATATGCGGCGTGCAATCAATATTGTTGGCGTTGGATCACTCATCCAGTACCTGCATACTACTTAAGAACTGAAAATGCTAACTTTGTTATGATTTTTTACTATCCACAAACAGTTAGTTTTTTTCAAAGAACAAATGTTGCTTTTGACACAGTCTCGATGCCGTTGGCAGAAGGATGACCTAAGAGGTTAAGCCTGCACCGTGCTCACCATGGGACCAGTTGTTTTGTTTTGCGTAACATCAGTTACTAAGAAAACAATATCCTCACGATTGAAAATATCGTTTTTCACGGAGTATCTCCTTTAATAAAGGTGTTCCCTGAACAATGGTCCGCTATCGTAGTTCACTGATAGATTGTCGATAAAAACATTGCCGGAACGTTTTGCGGACACGCTTTCAGACACTGTATCTTTTTATTTTTTAAAACCACGCACGCTTAACTGTGCGACAAAGAATATCAGTGCAACGATTCCTGCTGCGAAAATTGTGTCG
>JALNZH010000229.1 GCA_023229405.1 Bacteroidota bacterium | reverse complement strand
AAACATAATTGAATCAAAATATGAAATCGGATAATTATGCTCACCTACTTTTATTCCATCAAGGAAATAACTTGCAGTTTGAGTATTAAAATCATACTCAAAATTAAATTTGTACCATTTATTTATTGTAATTTTTGCAATTGATTTATTATAGATATATATATCTGGTGTATTACTGTCCCAAGTTGAAGCAACCAGCGTATCATATCTTGGACCACCAACGAATCCAGATAGCAAATAAACATTAAAAATACTTTGGTATTGTTGTTGATATAAAAGACCGTAAAAGCTTGTTTTAACAGTTGAATCTTTTTTCATCATATAATATTCTAAACCAACAATTCCTGATCTGATGCTATCAGAAAAATTTTTATATATAAAACAATAATCACCCCTGTTTACAGGAAGAGTAAGTGAATGTGATGGACTTACTGATTCCAACGAAGAAATGACGGGTGTCGATACTTGTAACCAGCTATCTAAATTACCATTCTCAAAATATTCTTGAAAAAGTATTTGGCGATCTGTTGGCACACTTCTAAAACTAATCCCCTTTATCTCACTCAATGCAATCGAATCCGTCCCGCCGGAAGTTTTGTTGATATACATTTTGGTTTGTGCGGTGGTTAGTGTAAAAGCAAATAGCATCATACAAATAAAAATCGATTTCATAATTTTTTCTTCCTTTAATTATCGGTGGAACAGGCATTCCTGCCTGTCGATAGTAATATTTTAAAGTCAGACACAGATGTCTGACCTGCTTTGTTATTTTAACAGTACTAATTTATTCACTAACTGCGAACCATTGAATTGCACGCGGTAAAAATATGTGCCGCTGGCAACGCTTCGACCGGCATCATTACGCGAATCCCATATAATCCGGTAGCTGCCTGCGTCGTGTGTGTTCTTTTCCAACTCACGCACTTTCCGTCCTTGAATATCAAATATCGCAACTTCTACTTCTCCCGATTTAGGGATTTCATACTCTATCGTCGTCGCCGGATTAAACGGATTGGGATAATTTTGTTTGAGCGTAAACGATGTGATGATTGAATTCATCGTATTCAATTCGTCGACGCTTAACACCTCTTTTGAAAATATTAATTCGTTAATGGCGGTGAGCGAATACGATTTTACTGTGCCGTCGGCAAGTTCAACAAACATAGTATCGGTTTGTGATAAAAGCATTTTAGGAATTACCCAAAAGAAAAAGAGAAGGGTTTTGTTCATAGTATCTCCTTGAATTGTTTATGAATCTGGTTGTCGGTCAACCATTCAAGAAGATTTAGATGCAGGTGTTACAGTTTGCAGAATGAAAATGTGATATTTATTTCGAATCCCCCGTCCCGATGGAAAAGCAATCGGGACACCCCCTTAAAAAGGGGGATTATGAATTACAGGAGATTTTTAAATTCCCCCTTGTAAAGGGGGAAGCGACGAAGTCGCAGGGGGATTTTTAATTCACATTTCTTCCTTATATTTCCCTATGCATAACGGCTCATTCAATCTTCTCGTTGATTCAACTTCACTTCACTATTCCATCATCGGTAGCGGTGAGCCGCTCCTTATTTGTCCCGTAACGTGGGGAGTTGACGGACATCGATGGACCACGCTGGATGAACTTGCAAAACATTTTACGCTGATCCGGCTTGATCCACGTGGTACGGGAACATCCGGAAGCGTTCAAGAAAAAAGTGAATATGGAATTCCTACGCTCGTCCGCGACATAGAAGCGCTGCGCATTCATCTTGGTATTGATCGGTGGAACATCATGGGACAATCCGCAGCGGGGTGGACGGCACTGGAATATACACTCGCACATCAATCACAGGTAAACACTCTCACAGTTGTCTGTTCGGTGCCGACGGGAAAATTCCATAAAGGAACATTTCGCGATCCCTCTCATCCACTCTACAACAAGTTCGAACTGATCTCCAAAGAGATCCGAACACTTCCCGCTTCAGATCGAGTAAAAGCATTTAACCGCGCAGTGTATCAATTTGATGTACAGACGGAAGAAGCAAGAAGAACCATCGACGCGATTTTTTCGAGCGCAGAATTTAACACACAGAGAAATCAGTATTTTGTGATGAATGAATTAAACCGATACAATGTGACTGAACAACTGCATGAACTATCGGTACCGACATTGATTATCGGCGGCACGCACGATGTTCACGTCTCTCCTAAATGGAGTACTATGATGGCGCATCAGATTTCCGCTGCACAATTGGTCATGCTGGAACATTCTGGCCATTTCCCCTGGCTGGACGAACCGGAACAGTTTTTTGCAGCAGTTACAAGCTTTCTTGAAAAGCATTCAAAATCCAGGGTAAACAGATGAACGCCGAACAACTGAATGATGTTTTTCGCGAGATTATCCTCGGTACCGGAGTAAAACGGTCGAAACACGAATTGATTTACGAAGGACAGGATGTCACCTCGTCCTTCATCGACATGCTTCCCCATCATAATTTCCATCCTACGATGGTCGGACAAGCACCAGTTAAACCGGGAGAGCGTATCCCCGCTTTCTATATCAGTCAACAAACAGCGTACTTCGGATGGGTTTTCTGGGAAAAATTCTCCCAGTTGCGTTTGCGGAAATTGTTCGGTACCGTAGTTCGTAACGCAAAGGGGGACTGGCTCTATCAACTACCATCCAACAGCACCACGATTATTTACGCCGATCTTGCGCACATTCTGGAAATGGATATAGATCGCCCGTTCGAATTATGAAACGGATTTTTTGGCTTTCACTTATAATACCGATCATCCTCTTTTCCCAGCAGGAACTGAGAATTCTTTCGTACGATGTCCGCGCCGTTCTGAATGAGCGGAACAACGAAATCGCCGGCAATGTTTTTGTCCGAATCGATTCACGGACAACGCCCACCGACATAGTAACTTTTCTTGTACCCATACAGTGGGAAATATATTCCATTCGGGATGAGAACAATGATTCCTACGATTTCGAACGCTCCCCGTCCGATCATTACAATTGTTCCAGAATCGATCTGGAACAGACAAGTGATGTGTACTTTACAGATACACTTTTTTTGAATATTGAATTTAAAGCGAGTGTCGATTCCTCCTCCCTCTCTACAATGTTTTTGAATACTTCAGAGATTCTCCTCCCTTGTGAAGATTCTACCACTTGGATTCCCCGGTTCGGTTCCACGACAATGGAGCAGGGATCACTGGAAATTACCATCGCTACACCATTTGTTTTGTTTTCTGCTTTTCTGTTTGATACTATTATGACGGAGGGATCGCGGAGGTGGAAAATTGAATATCAGCATACTACATCGCTTTCGTCCGCATTCACGGTTTGCGGGATCAATTCAACGGCAACACAAAAAGTGCTCAACACAGATTCTACACACACTGTTTCTTTTAACTCATCACCACATCTCTTCAATCAGCGGTATGCAGCAGCCATTTCGGAACAATTACATGATGCAATCCGTTTTTTTTCTACGGTCACGGGTCAAAAACGATTGCCGGACGTACGGTATGCTATTGTTGGCGGACCGACATTTGAACCGGAGATTTTCCATACGAATAATTTTATCATTCATCGAAACTCCCCTGCATTCACCAGCATGGATTCTCTTGCGTTGAACCGGATTCAGTACAATCACTGGCTCTTCGAAACCGCGCAACGGTTTTGTCCGGTCACCGACGATTCCACAGCGTTGTTTGATGATGGTTTTGCCGCCTATTTATGCATGCGGTATCTCGCCGCGACACATCCGAAGCTGGCGCGAGAAGAACGCTTAACTACTATTGCACATGCGCTAACGTTTTTTCCCTCAGGCACGATCGCTGCCGGACATTATTCACCGGGTACAACAAACGAGATTGTTTCATACAGAGGCCGGTATATATTTGTGATGCTGGAATATCTGTTGGGAAAAGAATCGTTCGATTCCGTTATTGTCAGAATGTTCGAGGAGTTTTCCGCAGCGCGAATCACTTTCTCGGCATTTCAACAGCTCTGCGAGGATGAATACGGTTCTTCGCTCGAATGGTTCTTCGAACAATGGCTTCGACGTTCGATAGCGCCTGAATTCGTGATACAATGGAAGTACGATACAACGCCGCGGGGAATGTCTATTATCACTGTTACTGTAGAACAGCGCGGCGAACTTTTCTCCATGCCGGTGCCTATTGTTTTTTCCTTCGGCAGCAGGAGTATCACAAAACGGATATTAGTGGAACAGGCGAAGCAGGAATTTTTGTTTACATTTCCTTCCCCGCCGACCTCAGTAGATCTCGATCCGAATCTATCAATACTTCGATGGCTCCTGGAAATCCGTATTTCTGCTCACGCTCGAACGTCGTTGCAGTATCTCTCTCTCTATCGGGACATTGCAAATGCAGAACGAGAAGCTCAATACACACTTCAGCTTGATCCGAACAATTCCACCGGCAGCGCACCGCTGGTCTACTTCGTTCTTGGAAACAGCGCCGCAGCAGCCAATGATTTCGACAAGGGAAAGGAATATTTCCTGAAAGCGATGTCGTCCGGTGCTTCAACGGAAACGGAAAAATATAAGTTGCTCAGTCTTGTTCAATATGCTAATATTCTTGAAGCGGAGAATAAACGTGATGAAGCCGTGACGGCATACCGGCGGGCAATTTCCGAAGGAATGAAAAATCCGGTAGTATATGAACGGGCAATTATCAAGGCAGAACTGCATTTACGCGGCTCATTCAATTCCCAGGCTGATGCCTGGTTCGAACTCCATTAAGACATGCAATGACAATCCAAATTCCATCCGGCTTTAATTTCCGCACAACCGTCAATTCTCACGGATGGTACGACCTACCTCCGTTCCGCTCAAATGACACAATGACGTTACTACAAACGGTTATTTCACTCACTCCGAAAAAACACGTCACCATTACCATTCGTGAAACGGGATCGGTTCTTACAATTACCAATGACCGTACTATCCGATTGACCAGAACAGAACAGGAACGGATTAAAAATATTGTCCGATCGATGCTGCGGATGGATGAACAGTTCTCCAAATTTTATTCGCTCTGCAAAAAAGAACCGCATCTACGATGGGTTCTGAAACGGGGCGCAGGAAGAATTCTCCGCTCTCCAACCGTTTTCGAAGATGTTGTGAAGATGATGTTCACAACCAATTGTAGCTGGGCGCTGACGAAGATTCAGACCGTCCAGTTGACGACAAAACTCGGAAAAAGAACTGTGGAGAATTTCTTTTCTTTCCCGCCGCCGGAGACGATTGCACGACAGACTGAACACTGGCTTCGACGCGAGCTTTCCTGCGGATATCGCGCACCGTATCTGCTGAAACTGTGTAACGATCTTACAAACAATACCATCGAACTTGAGTCGATGAGACATTCGGACCTGCCGACAGAAGAACTGTACTGGAAACTCCGTTCCATCAAAGGAATCGGGCATTACGCTGCTGGAAATATCTTAAAATTACTCGGTCGGTATGATTATCTCGGAATCGATTCGTGGGTTCGAACACGATTTTCCGAAATTCATACAAAGGGGCGAAAAGTTTCGGATGCTCACATCGAAAAACACTACGATCGTTACGGCTCCTGGCGTGGATTGGTCTGTCTGATGGAGGTTACTTCCGATTGGCATGGATAGTCATAAAGCTGCAGTGTGCTAATGCACCGAAGTTTTTGCAATTTGCTCACCGTTTTTTGATATATTAAGTAATTCTTCCAATGGAAAAATCTATGAAAGTCGCAATTGTTGCTTCGGAATGCGCACCGTTTGCAAAAACCGGTGGACTGGCAGATGTTGTCGGTGCACTTCCAAAATATCTCGCCGACCGGGGTGTCGACGTTAAAGTATTTATCCCCAAATACGATTCCATCGACGAAAAAAAGTTCGGAGTAACATACCTGGATACAATCGGCGAAATGAAGGTGCGCGTGGGAGGGTTTCCCCGCTCAGTGTATATTCATAAAGCACTCATTCCGAAATCTTCGGTGGAAATATTTTTTATCGACTGCCGGGAATATTATTATCGTGGAAAAATCTACACCGAACAGTGGGATGAGGATGAACGGTTCATTCTATTGAATAAAGCAGTGATTGAGTTATGC
>JALNZH010000228.1 GCA_023229405.1 Bacteroidota bacterium | reverse complement strand
TTATTTTTCGGATTGATCTCGATAAATCCGTCAAACCGGTCTTCATAATTTTCCGATGAGATCAGGTTGTCTCTCATGGCGGTGAGTCCGCTGCCTCCGCCAGTGCGCGTATTCTCAATATCACTTGCAAAGTTTGGTCCCCAATCTTTCCCATCTCCCGGCCCTGCACCCCAGCCTCCACTTCCTCCTACCCCAAAACTCTTCCCATAGCTCGTTGCACCTCCAGGCACTCCCCATCCCATATCGGACGCTCCGGAAGCAGCAGTTAACGCGCCAAAAAAAACACTTCCCTCGCCCCCACCGCTTCGCGCTGAAGGCGCTGAAGGGGCATTGTCAACCGGAGTATTCGTCACCGGTGCTTCTGCTCTGGAAAAAACAATTTGTCGAGCTGTTGTTTGCGGCGTATAATCCACATCTTTAGCAAGATCGAACGATTTTACAAATCTCGGTGGCTGTGCTTCAAATTTTACCGGCGGTTTAATAACATCATACGTGTGCAACTCAACACTTACGATTCGCTCCCCTTTTTCACCGCCGATAACAAGGATTATCGTGCCGATCAATAGATGGAGAAATCCGGAAACACAAATTCCAATAACTCCGTATTTCTTAATCGATGATAATTTTTCTGCCAGGGTCATTGATTCTCTTTTGATTCCAGCCAGCGTTTATGTTGTTCCGCAAAGAAGACAACCATTTGCGCATTCGGTGTATCGGAATATTTTTCAATTATTTTAATGAATATTTCCAGGGCTTTCTTCTTGTTCCCCAATTCGGAATATGAAGAGGCGATGTTTGCTTCACAGGCGTAGCGGACATCGGCATCGGGATATTTTTTTATGACCTCTTCGAGTAGTGGAATTGCTTCAGCAAAATTCTGATTATCAAAAAATCCCATCGCACGGGCATAATCCTGAAAGGAATTAATCTGATCGAGCTCATGCACCAAACTTTTCGCCTCTTCCGCTCGTGCATACGAGGGATATGTATCAATCACTGAACGATATGCTTTTTTTGCCTTCTCGTACTCTTTGTTATTATAATAGTAGTCGCCGATGCTGAATTGCGCATCGGGTGCCTTTTCGCTGTTCGGATATGTTTTCACGAAACGATCAAACGATTCTACCATCATTAGTGAATCGCCCATTCGGTAAAAACACCATGCTTTGTTGAACGCAGCGGTTACGGCAAACTCGGACTGAGGATGGTCTTTCATCGTGTGATTATACTCCCGAACGGCAAGATCGAATCGCTCGGCATTATAATATGTCTCGGCAATTTCGTATTGCGTTTGTGCTACGCGGGAATGTTCAGGAAATTGGCTGATAAACTGTCTGCGAAGTTCTACACTTTCGTCCACCTTGCCGATGCTGGAAAGACTCACGGCACGATGTTGAAGCGCATGCTCAATATTCAAATCCGATGGGTACGTTTCGATATAAATGGCAAACAACTTTTCTGCAAACACATACCCCTGCCCGTCATAAAACAACATTGCTGTTTTCCAGAGTATATCCTGGACATACGGGTGAGTCGGCAACGTATCCGCCGCTTCACGAAGTGTTTCAACAATCTTCTCATAATTATTCAGATTGCCATAGGAATTCGATAAAGCACCATACGCTTTTGCGCGCGTATTCTCATCGGCACTGTCCGTCCGAATCACTTGCGTGGCAACATCCACTACTTTTTGATGTTCGTTCAATTGCACATAGAGTTCAGCCAGTGCAGACAAATACTTTACCCGGAGGGCATTAGATGGAACTTGCTCCAGCAATGTAACAATCTTGTCTATTGCTTCCTTCTTTCGTCCCACGCCGACATAAGATAATGCCAGTTTTTCGTTTGCCGATGGTACTGAGGTTGAGAAGTTGTCATTGAATGTCGGTTGTGAAAGACAATATTCCAGGTCCGTAATTGCCTCAGGATATTTTTTAATTTGCTGGAACAATGCACCGCGGGCATACCTTGCCTGAAGCCGTGCGTTCTCAACAACCGATGAATCGTTGAGCACAATTGACATTTCTTGTACCGCATCGTCGAACTTTCCGGTTGACGCCAGCATTTCTCCATACGTCAGATGGGCATATGGTTTGAATTGCGAGGAATCGGGAAGTGTTGCGATTATTCCTGAAATATACCGAATCCCCTCATCGGTCTTATTTGCAGCAGAATATATTTTCGCGATTCTCCCGAATGCAAATGGATAAAATTGCGAAGTCGTATGCACTTGTAACAGCTCAGTCTGCGCCTTCTCGTTATTTCCCGAATAAAATTGGGACATGCCAAGGAAGTACTGAATTTCGCTGCGCAGCTCTTCATCGGAGACAGAATCCGCCAACGATTCATATTCCCGAATAGCGGATGGATAATTTTTTTCGTCGTAAAAACTCTTCGCATATTGCATTTTTGCATGCGGCGCTTCTTCGGAGGAAGGATAAGTGATCGTCACTGCGGAATACGACTGGCGGGCTTTGGAGAACTGTTTCACATTCAGAAATGCATTCCCTCTGATAATCAACACTTTCGCAGTGAATTCGCTACCTGCATGATGTTCCAGGAACGAATCTGATGCAGCAGTAACTCTGGAATATATTTTTGCAGCGTTAAAATTCAATACGGAAAAGAACCGAGCATTCTCCAGACTGAATTCCGCTTGTTCGGCATATTCGTCGTATGCTTTCACATAAAATGCGTATTCAACGGCAGAGCGTTCATATTCTTTATTGTCCTGATACGTTCGGGCGATCTTATATTGCATTCTGGCCTGAAACACTTTGTTCTGAAAATTCTCATCGATGGCTTTGCGATACACGCCTATCGCTGATTCCAATCCGTTTACTCGATGCATTAATTCGGACCATCGGATATACGATATTTCTATCAATGATGGAATAAGTGTATACGTACTAATGATGTATCGGTAGCGAGCGACTGCAGAATCGATATTGTTCATCTTTTCGTAGGCTTCTGCCACCTTAAACTCTGCCTTCGATACGAGTTCAAGATTTGTATTATCCTCTTCTCTGTTCGATGCCGCGTCAAAAATTCTCCGTTCACGATTTACTCTCAATTCCATGCTTTCGAAATCCGTGTTGGAAAATGATTCCGGCTTGTAGGATTGAATAAGGTTGGAAAAAGCATTCACCGCCAATTTCCAATGCTGAGCATCCAGATGGTTTTGACCGATCTGGTACATTGCCCGTACATGGTAACTGCTGTTCGGATACCGATCGATCAACGTCTGGAATGTGGCAGAGGAACTGTCATAATGTTCGTGAAAACGGAACGCCCAGCCAATATCATAATATGCCTGTTCAATTTTTTCATCAAACGGGTGGTTGGTGATAAGCTCACGTGCCGCTGAGATGGCACTGTCATATTCCTTCTTTTGCAGGAAGAGATCATAGATCTGATACTGCGACAGCACCAGGAGTTTGGGGGAATCTGTACGAGTTAATACAGACCGAAACGTGGCAATCGCCGAATCGAACTGATTCATGGTTCGATAGGCGTTACCTTTTTGATAGATGGATGCCGAACGGACACCAACCTCCAGTTCTCCGTTCAACAGTGTAACGCGGACGCTATCGGCGGTCAATAAATCATTCTCAATCGCCAACACCTTATCGTATTGTTCCACCGCCTTCGGAAAATTCCGAGCGGCGAAATAATTCTGTCCGGCAACAAACGATTCCCGCAATTCCTGTGGAGTCGGAATAAAATAGGCGATTGTTCCGAGCGCTGCCAGGATTGATATGATTACTTGTAATGACATCCATCATTCCTAAAACAAAAGTAGTCAGTAGTCATACATCATTTTTAACTACTGACTACGATATTTATCAATTGCATTACCACTGTTACAGAGATAAAAAGCTATCAAATAAAGACGTCATGCCCGAATGCTTGTGTCGGGCATCTATTATATAGATTCCCGCATACAACATGCAGGAATGACGGCTGGCCGTATGGTTTTGCGTAACACCTGATACTATTTCATCAGCATCATTTTCTTGGTCTGGCTGAACTGTCCGGCACGTATATGATAGATATACATTCCGGTGGCCACTTGTGTTCCGAGATTGTTTCTGCCGTCCCATTGAATCGAATATGCTCCTGGATTGTACTGATCGTTAATCAATGACCGCACTTCCCTTCCGAGAATATCGTAGATCTTCAATTGAACATTCACTGCCGCCGGCAGAGCAAACTCAATCTTCGTTGTTGGATTGAACGGATTGGGATAGTTCTGACTGAGTGAATATTCGGTCGGAATCGCCGCCATTACTTCATATCCAATGCTAGTAATGATACTTGTTTCGTACAAAACGATCGCATCCGCCCGCACAACAAACGTGTCTCTTTTTGCAATGTTTACCAGTGAATCTTTGTAATATTCAGTCACCAATGCTGTATCATTTTCCAAACGGATAAATCCGTTGATCGCGCTTCCGCCATGCACATCATGACTGTTGGAACGGAGGAAGACATGATTTCCGAGGAATATCGAACTGAATCGATCGTTTTGATTCATCACTGATTCCACCGGCGCTCCACCACCTGCTGGGAAGATGGTATATTTTGCACGTGGCGACGAGTTCGAGGATCCGAACGATACTCTGGCATACACGGCAAATGTATCAAGTTCTGGTCCGTGGTCAGGAAGTGTCGGTATTGACGGAAAATATTCGACGTATCCAGCATTATTGGTTATCAACGGATCTCCTTCCAAATGATAAATGTAACCGACCAGCCGTGAACCACCGCTTGCTTCTGCACTTGTTACCGTCTGCCATTTATTCATACTCAGCAAATCTGGGTAGATCACGGGATTTGCGGGATAGAGATACGCTGACTGCACATTGGTCTCTTCAAGCGTTAATGCAGTCCCAATGCCGGCTCCGGTCACAGTAACGCTAAACGGAGAAAGCGTGGAATCGTTGGAATAAATTCTTACAGTTGAATTCAAACTTCCGGCAATCGTATCGGGTGCGAAATTAACTGTAAATTTAAATGTACCGTTGATTGCAGGAAGCTGATATGGAAACGTTGGTAATCCAGTGAGTGAATAATAACGAGCATTGGATACCGTAATACTGTCAATCCATAATGAACTTTCACCATTGCTATTGATCTCGATATCCTTATAGTAATTGTTATCGATCAATCGTTGTTGCGGATAAATAGAAACATTACCAAAACCCACCGCCGGAATAGCGGAGATTGAAGGACCAGTCGGTACTTTTCGGATACGTAACAAATCAATCCGCAAATATCCGCCCGCGGGGCTCGGATCATCCCATGTGTTATACGAGAATATCACTTTTGTTGCTCCGCCTTGATTCAACAAGTGCGACTTTTCACCAATAGCCCGGAACGATGCAAGCGGTGAAGGAGTCGATGTGGCTTGCAAATTCAACACATTCTTAATAGTATCCGTTGAAAATGGTGTAATGATTCGTACTTTGGCATTGTTGCAGCCATTTACTGAACCTCCAAGTATACCCCACTCAACATAATAATTTCCGGTTGATCCCTCGGTTCCGTTTACACTATCCGGCATATGGAAACGATATTCAACCTGCGTCGTCGGATCTAGACTTAAATTCACAATACTAGCAAGATTTCCTGCGGGAATCGGATATGGAAACGAAGCTGCCTGACTACCTGCAAAGGTACCTGTTTTTATTACTTCAGGTCGGCGTGCCTCGCTGATGACGTCGAATGGAGCATTGTAATGTGGCTCGTTGGCAATATGCGCATTAAGAATAAAATTATAATTGATTCCGTTGCCAAAGAGCGGAATTTTTGCTTCCAGTTCCAGAGAATCATTGCTTACAATCACCAGTGTATCGACCGTTGTTTCTTCCTGGAATGGGCGATACCCAACCTGAATAAATTTTTTCTGTCCCGGAGGGATCGTCAACGGAAAGATTCCGTTATTTGGTATACGTACAACCCATCGATTCGGAGACATGACTGCATGAACATTCGTCACCACAAGATCTTGTTTCCCAAGATTGAACAATGGAAGATCTTTGAAGGTCACGGAACCAAGGGGACTGTCTAACCACAGTTCTTGCATACGAGTCGAGTCAAAACTATTACGGTTTCTTTT
>JALNZH010000227.1 GCA_023229405.1 Bacteroidota bacterium | reverse complement strand
GTGGGGGAAAATGAACTCCGATACGCGCCGTTGTTCGACGCAACACGCCAATAGTACGTTTTTAATCCAAGTTGAACGGTGGTCAGTTTGTAGGACGATGCGCCGATCTCCGTGGAAAATATTTTGTTCGTAAAATTCGAATCAGTCGCAATGTCCAATTGATATAACACTGCACCCGGTACGGACGACCAGATCAGGTTCGAGTCCGGTGTGATTCGTCCGGCGCTGGGAGCGGGATTCAGTTGTACCGGCACTGCAGGTTTAGAACTGTCCTCGCCGGTTTTCGTGACGAACATAATAATTTTTTTCAAAGGATTATCGTTCGCATCGCGAGGTGCCGAAACAATTGTGTCGACAAAATTCATTCCGGATAGGACACGTCCGTATGCAGTATATTGGGCATTCAGCGAAAATGCATTTGCGACGCAAATAAAGAACTGCGAATTGGCGCTGTTCGGATCGGTATCCCTCGCCGCACCGAGCACTCCTCGCGCGTAGGCGATATTATTAAACTCTGCCGGAATGGTTGTTTGCGATGGATCGCCATTTCCCCAAGTTTCGCGCGGCAAATTTCTGGAGTTGGGATCGCCCCCCTGAATCACAAATCCGGGAACAACACGGTGGAAGGCAAGACTGTCAAAAAATTTAATCGCGACCAAACTATCAAAGTATCGGACATGTTTCGGCGCTGCAAGGGGGAAAAGTTCGATAGAAAATGATCCGATCTGCGTCCCTTCACGCTCCGTGGTAATTGTATAGATCGGTTTAGCCGACTGCTGTGCCAACAACGGAAGACTGAAAAGGAATAATATTATGGTATTAACGATTTTCATATAGACCTCATGAATGATAAATATTTTTCTGCTGCAAACGAACTTGTATAACCGCTCTGTACCGCCCCTTCAATCGTCGCGGGAAGTTTTGTATCGGTCCAATCTCCGGCTAAAAACAAATTCGAGACAATTGTTGCAGGTTTCGGACGGATTTTTTCTATTCCCACCACCGGAGAGAATGTCGCCCGTTTTTCTTTGATAATCAACGCATGAATCACTTTTGCCAGAGGCGCTGCGGGGTAAAACCGGTGCAATTCATTTTGTGCTATACGAACCAGATCATCTTTTTCCATTTCTGCCATAGCATGAGCACCGCTGACTACAAGAGAGAGATACATCAATCCCTGATGTTCTCGTCCGTAGATGGCAGATTTGTTGAAAATCCAATGGATCGGTGAATCAATCAGTGCAACGAATTTTTCCTTAACAAAATGCGCATCAAACCATAGATGAAGTGTAATGATCGGCGAAGAGATAAAATTATCCAATCCCTTCAGCCCAATGGCTTCTCCGCTGCCGAAGACTTTCGGAATATCAAAATATGGAACGGCGGAAATTACACTGCGTGGTTGCACTGTTTCTCCGTTGTTCAATCGTACAAGGTCAATCCGTGATGCATTGATGTCAACATTGTCAACCGATGTATTTAAGAGTATGGTGCCATTCTTTTTTTTTATATATGTCGCAGCTCCGTCCACTAACACAGTGCTCAATCCAGCTTTGGGAATAACCATTGAAGCATTCATTCGGTTTCCAAAGAACGCTGACTTCAGCACTTTGACGAAAAGTGCTGCGGAAATCTTGTCGGTGGAATCGTTCAAGGCACCGACGGCAATAATATCCCACAGTGCCCGTTTGTTGCGCTCCGATTGTCCCAGTGCATCCAGCCATTCTTTTACCGTGATTGATTGCAAATAGCTGCTGGTATCCGGATTTTTCAAGAGCAAATCCAGACCAACGCGCAGTAATGATAGTCGCTGTGGTACAGACAGATGATCCAGCTGCAGCAGTCCGGCCAGCACATTGAATGGCGCTGGAAACGGAAATGTTTTGAGGAAAGAAGGAGTTCTGTCCGGATGGCGAAAAACGATAGAAAGATTTTCTTGGATTTCTACTTGGTGCAGCATCTCGATGGTGGAAAGATATCGAAGTGTTGCATGATAACAGCCCATCATTAAATGCTGACCGTTATCGACTTCATCCCCAGTTTCGGTATGGAGAAAGGAATACGTTCTACCGCCAAGCCGCTGTTTTTGTTCAACCACCATCACAGAACGTCCACGATGGGACAATTCTATCGCAGCGGAAAGTCCCGCCAATCCGCCGCCAATAATCAATACATCCGGTGAATGAACGGGCATGGTTATGATCTATTGTTCCACCACACACGAAATGTAATCAGAAGCTTTTTTGTGTTGGAGACTTTAATGCGACGGGAGAAAATATTGTATTCCGCTTTTTCGATATCCTGCAACAGCCGGAAATAGATCTCCTGCATAATCAGAGCGGCAATAAACAACGGACGGTCGTCGACGGAGAGATGGTTCATCGCTTCGGAAAAATACGACCGCGCCCGTTCGGCCTGAAACGCCATCATTCGTTTAAACTTAATATTGTACTTACCGATAAACAGTTCTTCTTCACTGAACCCAAAATAATCCAAATCCCGTTGCGGCAGATAAATTCTCCCTTTTTTAGCATCAGCGGCCACATCGCGGATAATGTTCGTCAGCTGCAGAGCGATGCCGAGATTTTCAGCATATTCTTTCACTTCTTCATGCTTGTATCCGAAGATCTCAGCACAGATCAATCCCACCGTGGAAGCAACCCGGTAACAATACAGTTTCAAATCCTCAAAGGTCTCGTACCGTGTTTTCACCAGGTCCATTTCCATCCCTTTAATCAGCTCGTGAAAGTGATGAAGCGGAATGTTGAACCGGTTGATGATCTGAGAAAGTTTATTCACCAGCTGATAACGGGAGTTTCCGGCAAGGCCGAGTTCAAATTCTTTTGCCCAGAGCAACAACCGGAGTCGTTTTGTGGAGACACTTCCTTCGTCATCGACAATATCGTCCGCAACACGGCACCAAGCGTAGACGATGTTGATCGCTTCGCGTTTCGGTTTGGGAAGCAGCAGGAACGAATAATAAAAATTGCTCCGTTTGTTCTTCTCGACGATATCGGTGATAAAGAGTTGTTCCATGTATATCATGATCAATCAAAACTTGCACGGATGAACACAACAAATTTGTCCCATGCGTTCAACGTCGGACGAACTGTCCGTGTGTCGAAATTCAGTTTTTCAATTTTTTCCAGC
The DNA here is from genome assembly GCA_023229405.1 of Bacteroidota bacterium. GTDB lineage: Bacteria > Bacteroidota > Ignavibacteria > UBA10030 > UBA8401 > UBA8401. The sequence continues at coordinate 3,003 of JALNZH010000227.1, read as the reverse complement.
ATCCTCATTCCCCCGTGCCAAATCAAACGAAGCTCGAATCTAAACCCTCTAGAAATGATGCCGAACAGTGCCTTCCCGTCTAGGTAAGATCGGCGCGCACGTTTCACCTGCACCTTCATCAGCACACGAACATTTTTCGTGTTTTCCAATGTGTGCAGATCGTCGAATTTCACCTTGCATTCTTCCAGATCGGACAGAGGAATATAAAAACGATTCCTGCGTGTATCAACGGAAATATCCTGCCAAAAGTTCGTCAGCTGCAGCGCGGTGCAGATATGATCGGAAAAACGAATTGTCGTGATATTGGCACATTCAAACAACTGCAGCATCAACTTTCCGATAGGATTGGCGGACATCTTGCAGTAGCCGAGCACATCGTCGAATGTGGAATAAATCGGATTACCGGCATCTTGACGAAAAGCGCTGATAAGCACATCGAACGGTTTCACCGCAAGATCGTGTCGCTTGATTGCCGCCGCAAGTTTTGTGAAGTATGGATCGGATGTGTCACCCTGCACCGCAGCATGAAGTGCCGCTTGCATCGCGTCGAGCTGAGCCATCCGCTCAGCTGTCGTCATCGTTCCTTCATCGGCAAGATCGTCGGCGGTCCTCGCAAACGCATAAATCAAGTGAATCGCTTCGCGGAATCGTTTTCGAACAAATAACGATCCGACCGGAAAATTTTCGTAATGGCGTGAAGCCAATGTCATCATATTGGTAGGCATGGCGTAATATACCATACCGATTTCACTTTTTCGAGTATAATTACAAAAACTTTATTGTGATTTGAGGTGAGACTGTCATCACAATTGGCACGAGAGGTATACTGAGAGTATTTGACTCTCTGGCGCTCTTATTGTAATTTCTTGCAGTGATTCTGCTCGTCCAGCTATTGCGGAAAATATCTTATGAATGTGAAAAAAGACATCCTTTTAAACACCAGCAAATACGTCAATCAACTTTTCGATCGGAAAAGTACGATCGCCGCTCTCTACCATAATTTCGACCATACACTGGAGGTCGTAAAGAATGTGAATGAAATTTCGACTGCTCTGGACGTCAATCCGACGAACAAAGAGATCGTTTTGCTGGCAGCGTGGTTTCATGATACCGGTTATCTCTTTTCCCCTGTTGATCATGAAGAGCGAAGCGTTACTATCGCCTCAGAATTCCTTCGATCCCTTAAATTTTCCGATTCTAAAATTTCTAGGGTGGCAGGATGTATTCGAGCCACGAAAGTGCCGCAGAAACCAAAGACGGAACTGGAGAAGATTATGAGTGATGCGGACCTTCTTCATCTTGGTAAAAGGGATAGTATTGAGCGCGGTGAAATGTTGCGTGCGGAAATTGAAAGTATGTCCGGCAAATTGCTACCGGAAGAGGATTGGATCAAACAAAGCATTTCGTTTCATCTTGGACATCATTATCATACGACGTACGCCATACAAAAATACACGTCCAACCGCGACCGAAATTTGAAGATCCTTCAGAAACGTCTAAAATCATTGGAAGAAAAGAGAACTCACCGTTCTTCCAAATCAAAAGCACGGGTAAAGAAATGATCAAGATGAAGAAATTGTAAAATCTTCGATGCCGAACAGATGTTCGGCATTTTATTTTTATCTTGTCGTATGGATCTCTCTACATTCGATATTTTTAAGTTCTTCTCCGAATCGGTGGATACCGCGGCAAAACGGTACAACAACCGTGAGATCAGTTGGCTGGCGTTTAATTACCGCGTGCTGCAGGAAGCAAAAGACCAACGCAATCCCCTCTATGAACGGCTGAAGTTCCTTGCAATTTACTCCTCTAATTCGGATGAGTTCTTTCGCGTCCGTGTAGCTTCCATCCGTTCCCTCGCCAGGTTCAAAAAAAGAACAAAGAAGAAATACGACATTGAGCCGGAAGAACTGCTGGACCATATACACAAGATTGTAAAAAAAGAGCAGGAGGAATACGGCAACATCTTCAAGAATCAACTGCTGAAAGAGATGCACACACACGGAATCTCTCTCATCACCGAAAAAGAACTCCGGACATCGCAACAGGAATACTTGCAACAATATTTCAAGATTTCAATCTTGCCATATATCAAGGTCCATGCACTGACAAAAACCGGCAGCGATATTTTTTTGCAGAACAAACAAATATATCTGGCTGTACAGTTAAAATTGCGCGACGATGTCGCAATAAAATTTGAATATGCCATTATCGAACTGCCGACACAGCATGTTCCCCGGTTTATCGAACTACCAAAGCTGGACGACACATACTTTATTATTTTTCTGGATGATATTATCCGCAAGAACCTGTCGTATATTTTCCCGAAGCACGAGACCGTTTCCGCTGTCAGCATTAAGCTTACGCGCGATGCAGAACTGTATTTTGAAGAGGAATTGAACGGAGATTTTGTGGAAGTGCTTCGGAAAGCTGTAAAAACACGAAAAACCGGCACTCCCTCACGGTTCCTGTTTGATGCGGCAATGCCGGAGGAGTTCCGGCAGGTGATAAAACACGCATTAAAACTTTCTGACAACGAAATGATTCCTGGCGGTCGGTATCATAACTTCAGCGATTTTTTTTCGTTTCCGAATCCGGAACAGCGGCTTCCGACATATTCGCTGCTGCAGCCAATCGCACCGAAAGCATTGTGTCAGTATCCAACCATGTTCGAAGCGATGTCCGAAAAGGACTGGATGCTGCACTTTCCCTACCACTCGTACGATTCGGTACTGCGTTTGCTGGAAGAAGCAGCAATCGATCCTGCTGTAAATCAGATCCGCATTACGTTGTATCGTGTAGCTGCACAATCGAAGGTGGTTCAATTACTGATTGCGGCAGCAAAGAATGGAAAACGGGTTACTGCGTTCATCGAATTGACGGCTCGGTTCGACGAAGAATCGAACATCTATTGGGCGGAAGAGTTACGAAACGCTAAAGTGAAAGTGCTCTTTACAATTCCAAATCTGAAAGTCCATGCAAAACTCTTGTTGATTACCCGTA
>JALNZH010000226.1 GCA_023229405.1 Bacteroidota bacterium | reverse complement strand
CGATCATTCAAATGCTTATCCAACGGAGAATGCAGTCATGAATCATCGAATGTCATCCGTTATGCTCAATGCGGGTTTAATGATTCTTGCATTCATTTCTCTTGTTCCCGTATTGTGGATGGTTTCTGCATCGTTTATGACTCCGGGTGAGGCAAGTGCAGTCCCTATGCATTTTATCCCATCTCATCTGACATTTGAACATTACCTTGCACTGACCGACCGAATGAACATGGGGAAATATTTTCTCAATAGTTTTATCATTGCGTCCGCAGTAACGTTGATCTCATTATTGTTCAACTCAATGGCTGGATTTGCATTTGCAAAATATCGTTTTCCGGGACGCGATAATTTGTTTCGATTCCTTCTTGGCGGAATGATTGTTCCCGCACAAGTAACCATGCTTCCGTTGTTTTTGATGTTGAAAAATATGGGATTTGTCAATACATACATTGGGGCAATCATACCAGGACTTGCCAGTATTTTTGGGATCTTTTTGATTCGCCAATTTGCTATGTCAATTCCGGATAGTCTCATTGAGGCAGCACGAATGGACGGGGCAAGTGATTTTAAGGTATATCGTTCGGTAATACTTCCCTTATGCAAACCGATATTATTTACTCTGGCGCTGTTTACGTTTATGGGAACGTGGAATGATTTTATGTGGCCGTTAATTATTATGTCCGACAATGCTAATTATACACTCCCTGTTGCGATTGCAAATTTACGGGGAGAACATCTGCTTGATCTAGAATTGATGATGGCGGGTTCTGTGATAACAATTATTCCCGTATTAATTCTGTTCCTTGTCTTTCAACGACACTACGTCCGCGGTATTATGGTTGGTGGTGTGAAGGAATAGTGTTACACAAGGAAGGGAAAACAAAAAATGAATGAAGTAGAAATATATTTCAATGCGGAAAAAAACGAAAGCCTATTATTTATCCTTGTAGGCTTTATCGCATGTTCGATATCCTTGTATTATTTCTTAAAATTACGACTGCCTTTCTATAGTGGAATTGGATATGCTTTTACTACAATTGCGTTGATCCAAGTTACTGTTGGAATATCTGTGTATGTTCGCAGTCCTAAAGATATTGTGAGAGTGAAAAATGTATTGCAAAATAATACGAATGGACTTCAGACTGAAGAAATTCCAAGAATGAATAGAGTGATGAAAAACTTCGTTCTCTATCGTTGGATAGAAATAGCTTTCATTTTCATTGGCATACTGCTGATCTTTGCCATGAAGGAAGCATCAGTCTGGTCTGGTGTTGGCCTTGGGCTCATGGTGCAATCAGGTTTTATGCTGCTACTTGACCACTTTGCGGAGAGTAGAGGGAAAATATATTTGGAATATTTAGAACAGATCATAAAGTAAATGAATATCGCAATATTGAAATGACCTTAGCGTTTACTCCGGAGATGGTATGAAGTGTTTCATAATTTCAATGCTTGCCACTGTTTCGATGCTCTTTCCACAAACTTCCCGATATTCTGAAGTTCTTGATAACTGCGATGATGCTGCTCAATGGCTTCCGTTTCATTCAATAGGTGTGGAAGTGCATCACGGAATTGTTGACGATGTCGTAAAGTTTGATGTCAATTTCCCAAAGGGCTCCGGATTCGGCGGTATTGTAAGAACGTTCAATGAATCGCTCCCGGAAAATTTTGAAATATCATTTATGATGAAAGCGACAGTTCCTGTCAACAATTTTGAGATTAAGGTAAGCAGCGACAGTTCCGGCGAAAATATCTGGTGGGTGAATAATAAAAATTATTCATATCCGACTGAATGGAAAAAGATCACGATAAAAAAACGGCATCTTAGTTATGCGTGGGGGACGAAACATTCCGCGTATCCAACGAAATTATCCAGAATGGAAATAGTTGTTACGGCGGGGAGCGGTGGAAAAGGGAGCGTATGGATTGACGAAGTCCGATTGACGACCCTTCCGGTGATTCCAGCGGTGATTCCTACACCGATTGTTTCTGCTTCATCGTTTGTTAAAAAACAGGGCATTCCGACAAATATTCTTCCCGGACAGAAGGGGGGATGGATGAGCAAAAAATCGAAAAATGAATGGATCGAGCTGGATTTCAACTATGAAAAGGAATTTGGTGCCGTGGAACTGGATTGGGATAAACGACTACAGGCTGTTTCGTACGACATTTCCGGTTCATTTGATGGAAAAGAGTATTCTACATTGCTGACAGTTGTGAACGGGAAAACAGGTCGTATACTTCATTATCTTCCAGAATCGGAAGCAAGATTTATTCGGCTTACTGTGCATTCAAATTCGGCAGAAGTTCCTGTTTCTATTAATGAGCTGACTGTGATTGCCAGCGAATCCATCTCAACCCCCAATCATTTCTATGAACGGGTAGCGTCGCAATCACCCATCGGCATGTATCCGCGGTATTTTTTGAAGCAACAGCAGTATTGGACTGTTGTCGGCGTTCCGTCGGACACGAGGGAAGCGCTCTTCAGTGAAGATGGTGCATTCGAAGTGGATCGGCAGCAATTTTCGGTGGAGCCGTTCGTTGCGTTAAGCCGCAATAATGATATTCTGCATTGGGCGAATGCTGTTACTACTCAGTCACTGGAAGAAGGGTATATGCCGATTCCTTCAGTGACACGAACATATAAAGAAATTACACTGCAAACGACATTGTTCGCAACCGGAAAGCCGGAACAATCCGCGATCATGGCGCAATATATCGTAAAAAATGTTTCTTCGATTCATCAAAACGGTTTATTCTATCTTACGTTACGACCGTTTCAAGTTAATCCGACATCACAATGGCTGAACTATGACGGCGGTTTTGCCTCGACACCAGAGATGACGCTCACAGCAGATCGAGCACGTGTCGGTACGAAAACGGTGATTGTTTCCGGAAGACCAGATTCCTACGGCGCCGCTACCATTGAACAGGGAGACATCACGGATTTCATCGCTATGAAAAAGAGTCCTCTTTCGATGACCGCTTCGCATGCTCAGGGAATGACATCAGGAGCATATCAATATTCGTTCAATCTAAAACCGGGAGACTCGCTTGTTGTTATTGCCGCTGTTCCGTTTTTGGAAGCCGGAAACAGGTGGAGAGCGTCGCAGCCGACAGCTGAAGAATTTTCCACACTACTGGCTGAGACGAAGAGTTACTGGAAAAATATTTTGAACACCGTTGGATTTTCCGTCAATAAAGAAGCACAACGGTATGTGGATCTCATCCGTTCTAACCTCGCTTATATTCTGATCAATAAAGATAACAACGGCTTTCAACCGGGTTCACGCTCTTATGAACGATCATGGATCCGGGATGGGTCAATGACATCCGATGCGTTGTTAAAACTTGGTATTACCGAAGAACCGAAAAAATATCTTGAATGGTATTCAAACTATCAATATGAGAGCGGTGCAGTGCCGTGCGTTGTCGATTCGCGCGGACCTGATCCCGTTCCTGAACATGACAGTCACGGACAATTGATTTTTGGCTGCATGGAATATTTTCGATTTACAAAAGATACAGCGTTTCTTCAATCGAAGTGGAATTCCATTACAGCAGCGATCAGATATATCCAATCGTTACGAGCACAGCGAATGACTCCAGAATATAAAAACAGTGATGATGAAAAACGGGCATATTATGGATTGGTAACGGAATCGATTAGTCATGAAGGATATTCAGACAAGGCGATGCATTCCTATTGGGATAATTTTTTCGTGTTGAAAGGGATCAAGGATGCTGCTATTGCAGCCGCCGTGCTCGGTAAACAAAAAGAAGCGAGGGAATACGACAGTGTAGCAAAGGCCTTCAGGGCTGATTTTTATCAATCCATTGCATTGGCAATGAAGAACAGAAAGATCAATTATATTCCGGGATGCGTTGAAAAAGGAGATTTTGATGCCACGTCAACATCCATCGCACTGTTCCCGAATGGAGAAATGAAATTTGTTCCACAACCGGCATTTAACAATACTTTTGACAAATACTTTGAATGGTTTGTTCAACGTGCGGAAGGAAAACTGACGTGGGATGCCTACACACCATACGAAGTCCGCAACGTTGGAACATTTATTTATCTCGGACAAAAAGATCGTGCGCACTATGCGCTGGAATATTTTATGAACGATCAACGTCCGAAGGGATGGAATCATTGGGCGGAAGTAGTTGCGAATGGTTACCGAACAATGCGGTTTATCGGCGATATGCCGCACACGTGGGTAGGATCGGATTATATCAATGCTGTTCGGGCAATGTTTGTGTACGAGATTGATGACGATCTTTCAATTGTCATTGGTGCAGGATTAAAGGATTCTTGGATTAAGGAAGGATTATCGGTTCGCAATCTTCCGACACATTTTGGAATGCTTTCGTATGATATTTCGCACTTACCTCAGGATGTGATACAATTGTCTATTTCCGGAACAATTGATGGTGCAACACATCCAATACTGATTCCGGTCTCGTTGATCTCAACGCAATTGAAAAAAGCATTCTTGAACAATGTTGAAGTTCAACCAATGAATGGTTTTATCATTGTCAATACGCTCCCAGCCCATATTGAAATGAAATATTGATGGTTATTGGAATACGAAGGTTATCCAAACATCTTGTTATTGAACGAGCGTGTCCCTTTCGTCGATCAATCATTTCCTTTTATAACTTACGTTGACACACAAATAGTCATTTATGATACCACGCATACTTCACTTAGCGATAGCGGCGATACTTCTGTCTCCATTGAGTTTATCTCAACAACAAACATATTGCAATCCGATGAATATTGACTACGCGTATGGTGATATCCCGAATTTCACAGAAATGGGGAAACATCGTGCCACAGCCGATCCGGTAATAGTATTGTTCAAAGCGAAATATTTCCTTTTCTCCACCAATCAATACGGATATTGGTGGAGCAACGACTTGTGGAATTGGAATTTTGTCTCACGAAGATTCTTAAAACCTTACCATAATGTGTACGATGAATTATGTGCACCGGCGGCGGGAATTATTGGAGATACGCTGCTTCTTTTGGGTTCAACGCACACGAATACATTTCCAATCTGGATGAGCACAAATCCAACGGTTGATGATTGGAAAGAGGCGGTCGATTCATTTCCGGTGGGAGCATGGGATCCGGCGTTCTTTACCGATGATGACGGCAAATTGTATCTCTATTGGGGATCGAGCAATGATCTTCCCATTTTCGGCCAGGAGATCAATCGAACATCCTTTCAACCGATCGGCGAAAAAAAAGAATTGATCCGGCTTCATGACGATGTACACGGCTGGGAACGATTTGGTGAACACGCGGATAATACATTTCTGAAACCGTTCATCGAAGGGGCATGGATGAACAAATATCACGGAAAGTATTATCTGCAATACGCCGCTCCGGGCACGGAGTTCAGCGGATACGGAGACGGAGTGTATACAAGCGATACTCCTCTTGGGCCGTTCATGTATCAGGATCACAATCCATTTGCGCTAAAACCGGGAGGATTTGCCCGCGGCACAGGACATGGTGCAACGTTTCAGGATCGTTATGGAAATTGGTGGCATGTTGGAACTATCGCTCTTTCAGTAAAAAATAATTTTGAGCGGCGCATCGGTTTTTGGCCTGCGGGATTTGATATGGATGGAGTTTTGTACTCAAATACATCATACGGCGATTATCCGCACTTCCTTCCGAAGGGAATCGGTGATCATCAGCAAAGTCAATTCACGGGTTGGATGGTATTGAATTATAACAAACCGGTAACCTCGTCGTCCACACTTGGCGGTTATGCCGCGAACTTTGCTGTTGACGAGAACATCAAAACATATTGGAGCGCGACCACAGGGTTCAAAGGCGAATGGCTGCAAAGTGATCTTGGTAACGTGTGCACTGTGAATGCAATTCAAGTGAACTATGCTGACCAAAATGCCGAGCTGATGGGAAAACAGTTGAATATTTTTCATCAGTATATCATTTATCATTCCGTTGATGGAAAGATATGGAAAGTACTTGTCGATAAAAGCAAGAACATGAAAGATGTTCCACATGACTATTTCGAACTACGCATTCCGGTAAAAACAAGATTCGTGAAGATTGAAAATATCCATGTGCCAACAGGAAAGTTTGCCGTGAGTGGTCTCCGAATATTTGGAAAAGGAAACGGTGCGGTACCGGAAAGTGTC
>JALNZH010000225.1 GCA_023229405.1 Bacteroidota bacterium | reverse complement strand
CAAAAACTTCGTGGTGGGTGTTTTCTTTAATAAATACCCAACCGCACCAGCCCGCAGCGATTCAAAAATATTGTCATCGTCCGCATACACGGTTTGCATCACAAATTGCACCTCGGGATTCCGTTCCTTCAGCTCACGCACGCAATCAATCCCCGATTTCCCCGGCAAACCGATATCCATCAACACAACATCCGGTACCTGTTCGGCAATTCCTTCCACTGCTTCAGTGCAATTTTTATAGACACCCGTAAGATGGTATCCTTCGGAATTTTTGATGATCCAGCTTAATCCACTGCGTATTTCTTCATCGTCATCAACAATGGCAACGTTGATCACTTTAAATGTCGAATGCCCGTTTATCATCCTCTGTGCCGTCATCATGTAAAAAATATACCATTTCGTTGAGCATGTCTCAACTATACATTCATTCAGTTTTATTGCGGCAACGGGATTGTAGCAAGAATGCCGGTTCCTCCTCCCGGTACCCCGGTGACGGTAAATGTTCCGCCGTTCTTTTCAATCCGTGTCTGCATATTCGTCAGCCCGTTCATTCGTGACAATTCTTCAATCACAAACCCTTTCCCATCATCGCAAATTTCCATGAGTAATTGATGGTTGGACATTGAAAAAGAAACAACGGTGTTCCTTGCGTCCGAATGACGTGCAATGTTTGCCAGTGCTTCCTTCGCCACAAGCAACACTGCACGGATACTGTCGGAACCTACTTTACACTGGTTAACTCCTTTTGCGGCGGAGAATGTCAATTCAATCTCCTTCGCTTCGCATACTTCGGTAGCAAACGTCTGAACCCGGTGCAGCAGCTTTTCCATTGAATTATTCTTCGGATCGATCGACCATACCACGTCAATCATGGCATCAACGAGTTCGCGTGATATGGCGCCAACTTTTTCCGTCAGCGATGATACGCTAAATTGGTCGTTGTCGGTGTTCGTTTCGGCAATAGACTGACGTTTGATCATATCGGATAATAATGCAATGCGGGTCAATCCCGATCCGATATCATCATGCAGATCTGCCGCAATTCGGGATCGAATCTTCTCGATTTCCAGTAGACGGCGCACGCGAATCCGTTCTACGAAGATAATGCCTCCCGTCAAACAGAGGATGACAACACTGACAAACCACCATCGCATCCAGATCGGCGAAGCAATTGTGAAATGCAATTCACCCGGTACTTCGCTTGTTTTTCCATCCTGGTTCACCACACGCACCATAAATACATAGTTATTAGGCGACAGACCTGCATACGTTACAGATCGCTGCGTCGTAATTTCTCTCCACTCGCTTTCCACCGGATCAAGTTTGTACTGAAAACGAAGGGCGCCGGTATTCCGGAATGTCACCGCGGTGAAATCGATCGAGAGGGTATTTTCATCGTGGGACAATTCAATCGCATCGCCAATGGCATGCTCTTTTCCATTGACGTTCAGCGAAGTGAAAAGTACCGGGGGAAATTCCCTTTCGGTGATTGCGCGTGGAGTTTTAAATATCGTCATTTCATAATGTGTGATGGCAAACGAAAACTCTTTGCCTTCTTCCACCACCCGCACAGGAGATTGTGTAAGCTGCTGAAACGATGTAAAATGGACATCCTGAATGTCCGGAATAAACATCAGCCCCGCCTGTGAACCGATTAGCAATCCGCCGCCTGACGTTTCAGCGATCGTCCAGATTTGATTGCTGATCATTCCATCCTTAAGAGAATATCGGCGGACAGAGTCCCCTAGTATTCGGAATAACCCATTGTATCGGCTGCCGAACCAGAATGCTCCGTCGTTCGTGTGAGCGATTGAGCGATAAATTCCATCGGGCAACTGTGCAAGCGTTGCGTTTGCAGAATCTACACACCACATGTCATTTTTTTGTTTGAATGCTTCCGTTGCGGGATCAAAACCAAGCGCCCAGATTGTCCCTGTCTTGTCTTCATACAGTTCCCGTATATCACGCAAACGCGTCTGATGCGGATAATCAAATCGTGCAGTGATGGTCGGATGGTGAGAAACATCAACACCGACGAGTCCTCCGTTCAGCATACAATACCAAACAATATTTTTCGAATCAGCCAGCAGCGTTACGGAAAGCGCTTTGGGAAAACCATCGTGCTCCGTTAACGACGACTGAAGCGTTACGACAGATGGCGCATGATCTTTTCTGTTGACGGAAAAGCCGCGGAGAGAACCATCTAAGGCTGTGATCCAGATACGATCACTTGGATCGAATGCTATGGCGACCGGGACAATACGGTGGTTGATACTTCCGAGCAAGTGAAGTGAATTCTGCCAACGACTTGTGGCATCCTGCCATAGTTCATACAACCCATTCGATGAAGCGATCCACACATGTCCCGTTGAATCAACGACAGCTTTACCGGACATTCCCGGGAACGAAAATTGGATCGGCGGCTGCGCTTCAATTTTCATCAATCCCTTACCGGAACTGCTGAACCAGAGATTATTTTCCCGATCTCGAAACGTAAGGTTCATATCGTTGGCCGGAATGCCATTTGCAGTCGTTAGCAAACGTTCCCTTACTGTCGAGCCGATTTGTTGATGAGTATAAATTCCTTCCGGTGTTGTCATCCAATATTGCCCCTCATCATCGAGCACGACGTTTTGAACCGCCGTCGTCGGGAGGTGCAATTTTTTAACGACGGATAATTCCTTCACGATGTAGACGATCGGACCGATGACACTGATGGCTACCGAACTGTCTGAAAGCGCATTGATGCCAACCACACTATCCCGCGGAATTTCACTGTTCTCGGGAAAATAGACTGTTTGACGTTCGGGAGAAAACAGTGCTAAAGATTTTTCGGAATGCAGCCATATTGTGCCTTGAAGGTCCCTGACAAATTTTGAATATTGACCGACCTCGGGGAAATCAAATTTCTTTGAAGAAATACCGTCAAAATAATATAATCCGTCATCGGTGCCGCACCACAACGAGCCATCGGCATTTTCAAGCATTCCGTTTACACTATTCGATGAAAGTGTCGTTCCAATATCAAATGATGTTATTTGCCCATCGTGATACCGTATCACTCCACCGCCATTCGTTCCCATCCACATTACGCCCGGTTGTGTTTTAGCTTCCACAATTGCATTAACATATCCCCGCACTTTCGTATCATCAAAAATGGTATTGCGGAATTTATTCCCGTCAAAAACACTGAATCCTTCATCGGTTCCAATCCATAAATATCCCCGGGAATCTTGGTACAGTTCGGTAACGAAATTCGAGAGTAAGCCATCGCGAGTGGAATATTGCTGCATCGGGACGTGTTGAGCATTAGCAAAACCAGGGACGAAGCAGAGAATGATGAAGGCTAACTTTTTCATGAAAGTAATAGTAATTAATCCGCAGCGAAAATCAAATAGAGTAGGAGGAGATTCGTAAGAACCGCCGTTCCCTCATCAAACCGTACGGACGTATTTCCCGTATACGGCTTTCCTGTAAGGTTGCCCCATTGCAGGGAGCCCAAGAATTGGTCAACGTTTCACCAATGCTTAGCTTGATGCCAACATTCTGTTCCTGGATGCATTCTTTTGCGATTCTGTAATTCCTTACGGGGAATCATCGCTGTCCAAAATAAAACCCTTATTGACAAAAATTTATCGAAACAGGTGGATTTATGGAAGATATGTTATGTTGAGAAAAGTAAGTCCTCCCCTACATTTCTTACAGTGTTGGATGAGATGTGGGAGGGAGCGAAATTTAGGAGGATTGAGCGAATTATTTCTCCCCCTGTAATGGGGGAGATACAGAGGGGAGGTCTGAAATCAGGAAGGAACTTTTGATGGTGTTTTTTGCCATCTACGGGCAAGTGCGAACGGGATTCATCGTGCGCGTTACATTTCGCAAGGGGTTCTTGTGCTTCTTTATCTTGTGTCGCCAAATCTTTATACCATGTCGGCATTCCTTCGGAGCCCCGTCAAGAAAAGAAGAGAATATGTGTTTTCCAATTTTCATCAATGTATTTTGGACAAGTATGACGGGGAATAATCTTTCGCGTTTACCACTGCTGCTTCCATTCCAGTCTGTTTCCTCACAGCAGAGTCCCTTCACGTATCCTTGCAGATTCTTTCCGGCTTTTGCGCCTCCCTCTCTCATAATCGACTGTACGAGATCTCCCGCGGTCATACCATCAGCTTCCCTTCCATACCGACCGTAATCACTACCCGCGTCCTCAGCCTCCTTTTGCACACTACCCCTCAGGATTGCTGAGCCGATTGTTGTGTAGCTGACTTCTCCGTGTTATTGGCGGATCGTCAATGTGGAAAGCCACCTCTGGTTCGCTTGCCCGCCATAGGCGGGCTTGTTGCTTCGGTCTGGATTTTTATCTTGCGTCCTTCAGATTCCATCTCACGACGAACACCCTACGCTTGACTATATCACCCGGCTTGCGTTCGGTGATAAGAGGACTTTAACCTCTAAGTTGATATTACTGCACGGCACACAAGAACAATGCCATAACGATTCGTTATGGCATTCTCGGTTATCAACTCCGCACTCATGGCGGCGGACAGACTTACATTTTCTTTTGCAGTTCATCCAACCGTTTTAAATTATCAGTTGCCATTTGATTTTCGGGATCGATGGAAATGGCCCGCCGAAAATATTCGCGTGCCTTGGTGTAGGATTTCATGTTCTGATACGAAATCCCTGCCTGAATATTGGCGTCGGTACTTTTGCTGTTCAATTCCAGCGCCCGTTCATACTGCTGAATGGCAAGATCGAATTGTGCAGATCCATTATAGGCGATGCCGAGATAATAATGAATATCGAAAAAGTCGTTGCCGTAATTGATCGCTAGTGTTAGTAAATCGATCATCGGTTTAAAATTGGCATTCTTAAAGAAGTTGATATAGAGGAATCGATACGCCGTATAATACTGGGAATCGGCGGTAACCGCCTTCTGGAAAAAATTATTCGCCGTGTAACTGTCGCCGTTCCGGTCGTACAATTTTCCCAGCGCAAATGCGGCGGGAGCATAATCTTCTGCAATCAAAATGGCATCCTTATATTGTTCGATTGCTTTGTCGTTGTCTCCTCGTTCCTCCGCTTTATAGCCATCCTTAATTCGCTGCAGTACCTCCATCGGCACATTTTTTTCGATGGTATTGATCAGAATGCGCAATTGATCGATCCGCTCCGTCAGTTCGTAAGCATAACTTTTCCGCATTACCTGAGTAATTTCCATTTTGGATGATGCAAAATCTTTTTTATAAAAATCTTCTACAGCCTTCAGCATGGAATAATACGGGAGCGGAAATTGTGCCGTATCATTCCCCAGGTTTTGAAGAAAACCATCGGGGTACATCGGCTCCCGCATCGACCACCGTTTGTTCACCACCCGCAGAAATGTTTCATACGAATTGAGCAATGAATATTTTTGCAGTCGTGCCGTCAAATCCTCACCGACGATTGTTTTTAGTTTTGATACAGACGTGTCGGCAAAATTCATGGAGAGGTAGGCGGATGTCAGCGTTTCAATCACATATTTGTATTTAAAATCGATCTTCCCCGCCGATGATCCAAGAACAATCCACCGGATGGTCTGTTCATCCAGTGCCTGATTAAGTGAATCCAGCACAAATGTAGTTCGTTCAACCATCGATTTTGCCGAATCGCGAAGCAGTGCAGTACTGTCGTTCGTTTGCATATTCACCAACTGTTCTTTCACCGCATTGTCGTTCACGAACGTAAACTTCGTCAGAAATTCTTCTGTTACTGTAATCTTCTGTTTCGTCTCCGAGTCGCTGGCGAGTGATTCGTCGAAACTTCGGACATAACCGTCAAATAGATCGCGGTATGATGCATATCGGTGCGCATACACCGGCTCGAAATCCGGAAAGATAGCGAGCGCACGATCGCTCAGCAGTTGTTCGAACGCATGCAATGCATCGGAATATTTCCCGGAGGACAATGCCGCTTCACCTTCGTTCTTTAAATTACTGAACTTCTTAAAGCCCGGCCAGAGTGATTGCGGAACTAGCATTTCTGTTGATTCAATATTTTTTTCAAGCGCAACCGTAAACGTTACCGGCATATGCAGCTGAAGGTTTTTCGATGACGACAGATGAAGTTCGTAATGCTCCCCCTGCTTCACCACAGGACTAACCGGTTCTAACGCATACGTCATGCCATTCTGCATAATCGACAGTTTCGGAAGTTCCTCAAGAA